>JASGEW010000123.1:0-24722 GCA_047606125.1 Niabella sp.
AAAAGCCCGACTGGCTGCGCGTGAAGCTGCCGATAGGAGAGGAGTACAAGCACGTGCGCGGACTGGTGGACACCCATAAACTGCATACTATTTGTGAAAGCGGCAATTGCCCTAATATGGGCGAGTGCTGGGGCGCCGGTACGGCCACATTTATGATACTGGGCAATGTTTGTACGCGAAGCTGTGGCTTTTGCGCCGTAGCAACAGGCCGGCCTACCGAGCTTGACTGGGACGAGCCGCAACGTGTGGCCGAAGCCATTTTTTTGATGAAAGTAAAACATGCGGTTATTACCTCGGTGGACAGGGATGAATTAAAGGACGGCGGCTCCACTATATGGCATAATACCATAAAAGCAGTTAAGAATTTAAGTCCGGGTACAACTTTGGAAACCCTTATACCGGATTTTAAGGGCAAGAAGGACGATATACAACGGGTGATTGATGCCGCCCCTGAAGTGGTATCGCACAATATAGAAACGGTGGAGCGCCTTAGCAAGCAGGTGCGTATCCAAGCCAAGTACTGGCGCAGTATGGAAGTGATAAGAACGCTGAAAGAAGGTGGTATGCGCACTAAAAGCGGTATTATGCTGGGCCTGGGCGAAACCAAAGAAGAAGTGCTTCAGGCGATGCAGGACCTGAAAGATAATGGCTGCGATGTGGTTACGATCGGGCAGTATTTACAGCCTACTCAAAAACATTTACCGGTGCAGCGTTTTGTACATCCCGACGAATTTGCTTATTATAAAGATGCTGGTTATGAAATGGGGCTTGACTACGTGGAAAGCGGTCCGCTGGTGCGTTCGTCTTACCATAGCGAAAGGCACGTATTTCCGGGGCTGGGCAGAAAAGAATGGGAGCAAAGAAAAAAGTTTTTCGTATAGTGGTATGAGGCCGGCTGAAGCGCTTATGGCATCGGTATTGCCACGCTCTCCCGATAGCTATCGGAATGAAAACCTTTCTCAAAAATATTTTCCCGATTTCGAAAACAACAATACCGCCGGAACGATCAATTTTGCATCTTTAAAATATAAAGGATGCATAATAAATTCAAATTCGTTCTTTTCTTTCCTTTACTTTTCCTTACGCTATCTTTATTGGCAAATGAAGAGGAGCCCGGGGGCACTATACAGGGAACTGTAACCACAGTGGAAGGCAAACCTGCAGAAATGGTTACCGTTGTTATTCAAAACACCAAACGCGCTACGATTACAGACGAAAAAGGCAGGTTTATATTCAGAAATGTAAAAGATGGCAACTACACCCTGAAAATTTCACTGGTAGGATACGAGCACCTTGAAAAAGAGGTGACTGTTGCAAATAGCGAAACCGTAACGGCAGATTTCCAGTTAACGCTTTCTACAGTACAGTTGTCGGAAGTGATCGTAAGAACCATCGGCAAAAAACCTCATGATCTTGCCAGCGATTATGTTTCAAAAATGCCGCTGAAAAATATCGAAAACCCGCAGGTATATGCATCAATTGGCAAAACCATTCTGGAGAACCAGATGTTGTATTCCGTTGATGAGGCTTTTCGCAATGTAACCGGTGTACAGAAAATGTGGAGCGCAACCAATCGCTCCGGCGATGGCGGCGCTTATATCAACCTGAGAGGCTTTATTGCAGGCAATTCTTTACGCAATGGGCTGGTAGCGCCTGTTTCTACTACTATCGATGCGGTGAACATAGAAAAATTCGAGGTGTTAAAAGGTCCTTCTGCAACTTTGTTTGGAAGTAATGTTACTTCTTACGGTGGGGTGATTAACAGGGTTACCAAAAAGCCTTATGATAGTTTTGGCGGTACTGTTTCCGTAACCGGCGGAAGCTATAATTATTACCGTGCGCAAACCGATATCAATACACCGCTGACAAAAGATAAAAAACTGATACTGCGCTTCAACAGCGCCTACACTTCCTCGGGCACTTTTCAAAATAAAGATGCCAAAAATAACTATTTTGCTGTAGTGCCGGCTTTAGCTTATAAGTTTAACGATAAGCTGGACGTGAACGTAGAGTATGAGCATTTTTACACTAAGGCGGTTCCTGAGCAGGTATTTTTTTACCTGTCGCCGTCGCTTGTGGGGGTAGACAATATGAATGACCTGGAAAAAGCAGGCTTAGAGTATAAAAACGCGTATGTAGGGTCAGGCCTTTATACCACCGGCAAGGTCAATAACATTCTGGCACAGGTAAACTATAAATTAAACAGTCATCTCCGGTCTTCTACCAATATCAATGGTTCCGGTTCCTACTCTAACGGGTTTAACCCGTATTTCGCAATATATCCCCAGAGTGCAATAACAGGCGATGTAAACGATACGGAACTGGGCATAGTTCGTGCAGATCAGTCTACCAGTAACAGCAGAAAAAAATATTTCCAGGTTCAGCAAAATTTTAATGCTGATTTTAACATCGGCAGCATGAGAAACCGCACTGTAGCCGGGTTTGATTTCTTAAAAACCAAAGATGACCAGGTATTCAAATATTTCTTTCCGTTCGACTGGGTTCCGATGAGCGGTGCGGATTATACTACCATGAACAGCACTACTGTTTCTGAAAGGTACGAATCGGGCACGGGTGTAGGCACCTGGCTGCAGAAAGGCGTGCTTAACACTTACAGCGGGTATGTTTCCAACGTATTAACACCGCTTGAAGGATTGAATGTACTGGCGGCTGTGCGTTACGAAAGCAACAATTTCCTGGGAGGGACGTTGGGATCAAGTGATAACCCGGCATACCACCAGGCTGCCTGGTCGCCTAAGTTTGGAGTGATCTATCAAATTGTACATAACAGGTTATCTGTTTTTGGAAACTATCAAAACAGCTTTACCAGTAACGGGTACTATGTTTCTGATAATAGCGGCACTTCTTCTTTATCTGATCCCGAAACCGCCAACCAGTTTGAGGGAGGTTTTAAAACCAGCATCTTTAATGGCAAGATCAATGCGGTGCTGAGTTATTATAATATTCAGGTAAGGAACTCTTTACTGACTACCACCGAGCCTGTTGTGGATGATGAGGGTACCCCAACCGGCCAGTATGTACAAAGCCAGGCAGGAAAAAGAATCAGCAAAGGAGTAGAGCTGGAAATTGATGCCTACCTGGTAAAAGGATTTTCGCTGCTTGGAGGACTAAGTTATAATGATTCCAGATATACTGAAGCGGATGCAGATGTGCAGGGCAGAAGGCCCAATACGGCCTCTTCTCCCTGGCTTGCCAATTTTAATGCCAGCTACCAGTTTATGGATGGAAAGCTAAGAGGTTTAGGCTTTGGTATCGGAGGTAACTATGCCAGCGATAACAAGATCGTAAATTCAGCCAGTGCAGGTGTATTTTTATTGCCCGGCTATTTTGTGCTTAATGCCAATGCATTTTATGACGCAAAAAAATTCCGTATTGGTGTAAAAGCTGATAACTTTACCAATGAGCATTATTGGCTGGGGTATACTACTGCTAATCCGCAGGCGCTGATAAATGTAGCAGGAAGTTTTACTTATAAATTTTAAATTATTTCTTTATACGGATGAAACTAAAAGCGGCTAAACGATGGTTTAACTGGCATAAATGGACCAGCCTGGTCTGTACAGTGTTTCTGCTGATGCTGTGTCTTACAGGCCTGCCGCTTATTTTTCATGAAGAAATCAACGGGTACCTCGAAGAAACCAAGGCAGCAGCGGCGCCCGGCGGCGCGGAAAAACTAAGCCTGGACTCGCTGGCAAAAATTGCTGCGTCTCAGTATCCCGGTAAACAGGTACGTTATGTTTTCTGGGATAAGGAGGAGAAAAACAAAGTGCTCTTTGATGTAGCGCCTAAGCCGGATGCTCCTTATGAACAAAGCAAATACGTTATCCTGAACGAATTTACGGGAGAAGTGCTTGGCCAGCTGAAAACAGACGGCATCATGAATATTATTCTTAAGCTGCATATGGATATGTTTGCGGGAATACCGGGAAAATTGTTTCTGGGGCTTATGGGTATCCTGTTTATGGTATCGTTGCTGTCTGGCGTAATGCTGTATGGCCCTATAATGAAAAGTTATGATTTCGGGATGGTACGCAAGCATAAATCGAAAAGAATAAAATGGCTCGATACGCATAATTTTTTGGGTATTGCTGTACTGGCCTGGATGGCAGTGGTAGGTTTTACCGGGATTATTAATACCCTTTCTGATGTGGTACTTGGCCTTTGGCAGCAGGGCCAGCTTGCTGAAATGACGGCGCCTTATAAAAATCAAAAGCCATTAACCGGCGCACTAAGCTCTCTTGATGAAGCGAAGCGCATATCAGAAAAAAAAGTTCCTGATATGGAAACCAGCCTCATTGCTTTTCCGGGTACGCCATTTACAAGTAAACATCATTATGCTGTTTTTATGAAAGGAAAAACAGCGCTTACCTCGCGCGTATTAATGCCGGTACTGGTAGATGCCGCTGCCGGAACGGTAACGGACGCGCGAAAAATGCCCTGGTACGTGAATACCTTATTTATTTCGGAGCCGTTACATTTTGGCGATTACGGAGGAATGCTGCTTAAAATCATTTGGGCCGTATTTGATATTATTACTATTATTATCCTTATTACCGGATTATATCTGTGGATAGCACGCAGAAAAGCGGGAAAACAACAATGGACAAGAATACAAAAAGCAAATGACCATTATGAAGCGATTCAGTAAACTCTGGGGGATGCCCATACTGCTGGCTGCTCTTTCATTATGCGGCCTCATTTATGCCCTGATCAGGGAAGGGGTTGGTGATGTTATTGCCTGTCTTTTTTTACTGGTGCCTGTTTTTGTTGTTATCAGGTTTTATTACTTTCCCAAAGATCGAAATATTAACAATGGTATTTCAGAATAGATCATAAATGATACAGTTCCAGGTGACTTTCTTAATCTTGCTGATACGCTGACATTTTTTTACAGGAAAACTTTTATTAAATTGTTGTAAAATAATAAATAACTTCGCGGGGAGTGCTAACCTGTATGTCAGCAGTTTTAACTAAAACCTGAAACTAAACCATGGCTGGTTATACCATAAGAGGAAAACTATTACCGGGGATAAGCCTGTTGTTAGCTATTTGTTTTATATGTCCGCAAATACAGGCCCAGCAGGAGCATATCTATAAAGTAATGCTGATGCCGGATGGAAAAGAAAAAGTAGACTCTATCTTAAACGTAATTAATTCCCGGAGAAAGGACCAGCAAAAGGACAAGCGAATGGACCGGTTGTTCAAAGAAGCTTTCAGGGTGGCGGAGAAAATAAAATATGATCAGAAAGAGCCTGAATTATATAATGCTTACGGTGTTTACAAAAGAGATTTTTCTGAATTTTACGAAGCATTGCAATTGCATAAAAAAGCCTTGTCGCTTGCGCAAAAACAAAAAAATACCCATGAGGAAATAAAAGCGCTTAATAATGCCGGCGTTGTTTACCGGCGCATTGATGAAAACAGCATCGCCCTGGACTACCTGATGCAGGGATTAAAGCTGGCCGAGAAAACAGGCGATGATTATAGCGCAAGCGTGGCATTAAACAGTATAGGGAACATACATATTGTATTAGGGAATTACAGGGATGCGATCAAATACTTCCAGCAATGTTTGCCTATTGCTAAAAAGGGAGGTAACGATTTAGGCATTGCCATTAATCTGAACAATATAGGGGAGGGATACGAAAGACTGGGGCTTTTGGACACTGCTGAATATTATTACAGGCAATCGTTGGATGTTAATATAAAAATAAAAGAAAAGCAGGGCCTTAAGGGTGTTGCAATCGGCTATAACAGCCTGGGTAATGTGCTTAAAAAACAGGGGAAATTGAATGAGGCGATGGAGCTGTTTAAAAAAGCGTTTGTAATTAATGAACAAAAAGGGGATAAGATCTATGTAGCTAACAGCTACAATAATTTTGGAGGTATTTACTTTGACAAAAAGGATTATGCAAAATCCTTAACCATGTATCAGAAGGCCTTATCTATTGGCCTTGAGATCGGATCGAAATACGAAGTGGCAAATGCTTATGAAGGATTAATGAATACAGCTGAAATTTCGGGAGACCTGAAAAACGCGCTGGCTTACAGCCAGAATTTTAAAAGATATAATGACAGTATTGTAAATGAGAACAATAGCCGGCATGTAAGAGAAATGGAAGCCATATATGGTGTGGAAAAGGAGCAGGCAAGAATTGCTTTGCTGGAAACTAACAGGAAGAACGATCGCATCATTATGCTCGGCAGCGCTGTGTTGTTTGTGTTGCTGCTTATTTCCGGTGTTTTGTTTTACTTGCGTAACCGTTTGCTGGAAAGGAACCGCTCCCTGCAGCGGGAACTTGAAATACGCTCGCAGATCGCTTCAGATCTTCATGACGATATGGGCTCTTCATTAAGCAGCATTCATATATTCAGCGAATTATTACGCAAAGATGGAAATGATAAACACGAGCTGCTGTCCAAGATCGAGGCAAATGCAAAGGACACCCTGGAAGCGCTTGATGATATCATCTGGCTGGTAAAACCAAGCAATGACAAGTTTAGTAACCTGAGTACGCACATAAGAGAATTTTCAATTCCCTTATTTGAATCAAAAGATATCGACTTTGAGATTGATTTTCCCGAATCCATTTCCGAAGCTCCTTTGCCTATGGAAACAAGAAGGAATATTTTCCTGATCATTAAAGAGTCTGTAAACAACCTTGTCAAATATTCCGAATGTACAAAAGCGTCCATAAAGGTATTTAATAATGAAAGTGCTTTAAGTTTTGTAGTAAGGGATAATGGTAAAGGTTTCGATCCGGAAAAGCTTACTAACCGTAATGGTATTAAAAATTTAAGATCCAGGGCCAGGCAGATCAATGCGGTTATACATATCAACTCGGCGCCAGGGAGCGGAACAGAAATTATTTTGTCAGTAAATACAAAAGAACTTATGACATCTCACGCCCATGCTACATAGTTCCAAAAAGATCATCTTTCGTTTATAACAATATCGGGATTTATTTTTTTCAGACGGGTCAAAAAGTCGCTTTGCTGGTCTGGTGAAATAATTACACAGTCGTGCTCATTATAATCGATAATTAACCTGTTCACAGAAAAGCCCGGCCCGCTTAGCAGGTGTTTTCTTGAAATGCTGATTTTTTTGATAGTATCAATATCAATGGTTTCTTTAAATAAAAAACCGCTTTTTATCGTTAACAGGTTCTCGTAAACAGTATAATGGGTCTCCAGAAAAATATAAATGACCACACCCGAAAAAACAGCAGCGACCGCTGCCAGCGCCCAGCTCTTTTCGGTTATAGCAAAAATCAATAAAAGTATAATTGCTATGGCAAATAACAGCTTTATAAGATCACTGGCTTTTGATTTGTAAACGATCATCATAGCATAACAAGTATCACTAAATTACTGAAAAATTGTTTGAAATTTGATGATTGGAGGTGTGTTTTACCGATGTGCAGCCGCCATTCGCCGCTTTTTGATTTTTTTTAGGAAATTCTTACACGGCTTCCGTTATTTTTAAAGGTTACAAAACGCACATAATGTGTATTAAAAATAAGTGTTTAAAAGTAATTTTCATAATATATTTATGATCAGTTATGGTTGAAGGAATGGAAAATGCAAGTATAAACGGATATGTTCTGAAATATAAATTAGGCGATGGAGGCATGGCCGAAGTGTGGTACGCCGAAAATTACCTGCAGAAACCTGCTGCGATTAAAATTTTATTAAGAAAATTTTGCGATGAGCCCGATGTGATTTCCCGTTTTCAGAACGAAGCCAAATTAATGGTGCAGCTCAATCACGCCCACATTCGTAATATACAGGATTATGGCACGATTAACGAACGTCCGTGCATGATCATGGAATATCTTGAGGGTGCCGACCTGTCCAGGCGAATGAAAAGCGGGGAGCAATTCAGCAACGAACAATTAATTACCTGGTGGAACGATCTTGTAGATGCCTTACAATATACGCACCGGAAAAATATTATTCACAGGGATATAAAGCCATCCAACCTTTTTGTTACTGAAAGCGGAAGTGTAAAGCTGCTTGATTTTGGTGTTGCGAAAATTAAAGATAATATCACGCTTACTCAAACGGGTTCAAGGATGGGTACCTTGCTGTACATGAGCCCCGAACAGGTGTATGATGTGAAGCATCTTACTTATAAGACCGATGTTTATTCGCTTGCAGTTACATTTTATCATCTGGTAACTGGCAACGCTCCGTACGATAATACCAGGATTTCAGATTTTGAGATACAGGAAAGTATCGTAAGAAAAAATATTGATACCTCGGTACTGCCACAACCCTGGCGGGATGTATTGCCGGGCTATTTTTTTAAAGATGCCGGGGCGAGACAGGAGTTGCGGCGCATTGAAGACAGTAATCATATTTATTCGGGAGAAACGATCTATATCAGTCCTTATGTACCGGCTAAAGAACAGCCTCAATCCACCAGGCCGCAGCGCTTACCGGCGCCTGCGTATAACTATCAGCCGCCGCGCAGAAGCAGCCGTTTGTTTTATGTGCTGTTTCCGGTAGCTGTAATATTAGCATTGATTGCTTTTGCCCTGAATAAAGATAAATTAACCAGCTTTTTTAATAAAAAAGAACAGCCTGTTAAAACTGCTGCCGCAAAACCTAAAACAGCAAAACCTAAAGTAGCTACGAAGTCTGAAGTTAATGAAGACACTGCTCTGCCACGGCCCGATACAGTGACCACATCTGGCGATGATGGTAGTATAGACCAGGTAGTGGTTAGCGTGGATATAAAGCAAAAAGAGGGAGATATAAAAAATGAAATAAATGATTATTACCGCAGCCGGAGCGATTGCGCCAACCTATCAAGATTTTTTGATGCTACGGTAAAGCAATATTATAATAAATCAAATGTACTGCTCACAGATATTCAGAAGGAGTGTGAAACCTATCACGGCAAATGGCGCTATACGGAAGCGGATATAAATGATGAATCTTATGTATTTACACATAGCCAGGATGGAAAAGTGTATGTTGATTTTAATATGTTGTATAAAATAAAACAAAGTGAAGAAGATGAGTGGATCTCTTATAATATAGATGTGGCGATGGTTATCGGTGCGAATAACAAAATAGAAAGAATTGTGGAAAGGCGGATTGAGCGGCTGTGATAACCTGAAATTTTAAAAATATTCAATATAAAATAATAATATGCTGGATAAAATAAAAAAATGGCTGTTGCCTGATGAAGATGAGGCAGATAAAAAACTGACGAACCAGGCATTGGTAAACCAGGTGGTTGAGTCGTTTAAAGAAACGATCGAAAGAGAGTCATTTAATAAAAGAATGATGTACGATTGCAGTTACCTGATATTGATGCGTCCTGATGATTACCATCATGCAGAACTGCGCCTGGCCGGCATTACAGAAGGGATACTGGATGAATTTTACGACTATATAAATGAAAAGAAGAGCCAGTATCCCCGTTATGACCCGATAGGCAGTTTCTGGGATTTTCAGTACTGCCCGGCAGAAAAAGGTATTGATAATACAGATATTGAACCCGGTTCCGTTCAGGTGGTCAGCGCCCCGACTTCAGAAAAATCATGGACAGAGTTGTCGGGCGAGCAGATAAAAGTGTCTGTAAGCAGCAAGCATTCCAAATATTCAAAATATGATTTAAACCCTAACACTTTTGCGAATATTGATATTTTATCAAAAGGGCATTTTCGTGTAAAATTTAATAAAGAGCTTTTTGCGTCTGAATCGGCGATGGCGGCCAATACGAATACTTCTGTCACTCCTAAGAAAGATAAATTTGCAACGATCCAGTTTGTATTGAACAAACAACGTTACAGTTTTCCCATGAGGGAAAAGCAACTCAAGATCACTAAGGCAATTGAAGGACTTACCAGTACGGCAACTTTGTTATGTATTAATGAGCCCAGCGGCAGTTTGCAGAAAGAACATATCATGATCAAATATGAGGAAGCTGCCCGTTTGTTTTATATAGCGCTTTTTGCAGATGCTTTTGTAAACGAGCAGCGGCTGGAACTGAGCCGTACCGGTGAAAACCCCGTGTGGCATCCTTTAAAAAGCGAGTGTACTATTGTGTGCGGGATCTTTCAACTGGATTTTAAGGCGGAAGTGTAATTTGTTCATAGTTCATAGTGACTCTTCGATGAACTATGAACCATTAACTGTTAAAATATGATCCAAATACTTTCGATAGCATTTATAGCATTGGTATTTTATCTGCAAACAAAAACCAGAAAATGAACAGGATGATTACATCGTATGTACAGACGGATATCGGGCGGCGGCGCGATAATAATGAAGACAATTTTGTATGGCTTCAAAGTCTTTGGGGAAAGCCCGGAATGGCCCTGATAGGCGCTATTGATGGTGTTGGGGGATACGATGGCGGGGAGGAAGCGTCGGCAATTGCTAAAAATACGATCGAGCATTATTTACAGCACTTCAGCTTCGGTTCGCCTTTGCAGTTATTAAAAGAAGCGATCATCACGGCCAATAACGCGATCAACAAGCGACGTGCTGAAGCTGATCTGGAACGCATGAGCTGTGTGCTTTCAGCAGCGATCCTGGATGCTGAAAAAGAGTTGCTCTACCTGGGCCATGTGGGCGATAGCCGCGGTTATGTGTACCGGAACGGCGAATTAATAAAAATCACGAAAGACCACTCAACCGTTGGTTTTAAAGAGGACAATGGTTATTTAACCGAAGAAGAAGCGATGCATCATCCGCAACGGAATGAGATCAGTAAAATACTGGGCGAATACCCGCTGGATGCTAATGATACTGAAGGCTATCTCGAAATAAAAGAGCATAGCTTTTTGCCGGGAGATATTGTTTTGTTTTGCAGTGATGGCCTTACAGATCTTGTCAACCGGCAGGGCATGATTGATATATTATCCCGGGAGCTTTCGCTTCAGCAAAAGGTGCAATTGTTGATAGATAAAGCCAATGAACTGGGTGGAAAAGATAACATAACTGTTGCACTGGCTTCCTATACTGTTAAACGCCCCGGTAAAAAGAAAACATATAAAAATACAATAGAAGTACCCATAGAAAACGATCCGGACCCCCAACCGGCAGCCGGTAAAGCGCCACGTAAAAAAAAAGAGTGGTGGTGGTTACTCCCGGCAGCGTTCCTGGCGGGCTTCCTGGCCAACTGGACCGGAACAAAAAGAATTCTAAGCCCCGGCAAAGTAAACCCCGTTGATACTATTTATGTCAGGGATTCGACTCCTTTAATGGACACAGTACCCTTAAACGACACTTTAATGCAGGCGACAGACACCATTTTCCGGGATAGCTCACGCAATCATAATACAACCGGTTATTAAGATTTATGAAGCAAAAGAAAAAAATAGAATTATACTCAAGAAATACGGAGCGGGTATTGCTGCTGTTTATAACAGTAATCATTGCAGTAATGGCATTTAATTATTATAATTCTGTAAAAGCTGGTTTTCGTGACACAGATGAGGGCTACGCCGGCGGTGCCAATATTAATCTTACTTACCCGCTAAATGCAGATGCAGTTAAAAAAGCGCTGACTAAAGGCGGTTATTTTAGTGATGAAAATTATATCAACTTCATCACTCAAAACCTGAAAAAGAAAGTTGATGAAGAAAAAGTATTGCCTAACCTGGGCGCTTTAAATAAAGAGCCGATGCTGATCGAAGCCGATGCATTTATGCACACCGGTGAGTCGGGTAAGCTGCGGTTCATTAATTCGCTGGCACATTTGGGAATGGATTCGGCTTTATACGCACAGGAAAGATCTGATCCGAAAAAGTTTCCTTCGGAAGTAAATACAGGGATCGTTAAAGATGGGGTTTCAGTAAAGGGAACTGTAAATTTAAGTTCAGGTAAAAAAGGAGCTGAAGGAAGGGAAGGCATACTCATAAAACTTACGCGGATATTTCCCGGGTCTTATTTTGATACTGTTGCTGATGGTAAGCAATCGATCCAGGCAGAGTTTTATGCAAGAACTGATGCAGGCGGCAATTATCAATTTACCGGGCTGGACCCCCAAGGAAATTACAGTGTATTGGTAATAAAGCCCGGTTACGATTTTGGGACAGCTAAAGGAGCGGCTGCAATAGGAAAAAGCAGGGTATATGATTTTACCGGGAAACCACACCATCTGAGACTTTTGGACAGGGTGGAATACCGGAAAATAAAAAGCGATAAAATCTTTACGGTAAGAACACCACAGGAATTTAAAAAGCAATTTTTTACATACCTGGTGCTTTTTATACTAAGCTTTTGGATATTGCACATTGCGCTGTATTTGAAAAATTACAGGAGCGATCAGTTCATTTTGCCATTGATCATGTTTATCCTGAGCATTGGTATTATGATATTATACAGCACCCAGGACCCGCTTCGTGATGAAATATATGGTACCGGTATGGCTTTATATGCTTCGCTGGTGCTCATTGCTTTTTCGGTTTTGGTTTTTGTTTTCAGGAATAATCCTGTTAATCGCTTTTACCATTCAAAATGGTTCGATCCTGTTTATACTTTATTACCGGCCTTTAATAAATTAAAAGCGCCGCGCGGGTATAGCTGGCTGCTGGCATCCATTATCCTGATGCTGTTATTGGCCTTGTTTGGCACCGGACCCGAAGGCAGCGGCGTAAAGGTCAATCTGTTTGGTTTGCAGGTAAGCGAGCTTTCGAAATATTTAATGGTAGTTTTTTTTGCTGCTTATTTTACTGTAAATGCCGGATATTTTAAAAATATACCCGACAACAGGTGGCTGACTAAAAATAACCTGCTGATGATTTTAATGTTTGCATTCCTGTTAGGTATCTATGCAGTACTGGGCGATCTGGGCCCGGCAATTGTATTGTGCTTAACTTTCCTGTTCTTTTACAGTTTTGCCAAAGAAGAGTTTTTCCAGATGATACTGGCTGCAATTATATTTGCGTTGCTGCTTTTTGCTACTGCAAAGCTGATCAATGCGGAAGGCAAAAATTATTTGCCCCTGGTCGCATCGCTTGCCTGCCTGGGCACTTTTATATACGCGCTGTTAAAGAAAAAATATGAATCTGTATTTTTTATCGTACTGATTATATCCTCCTTCATTTTATTGGCTGCATTACCGTTCAACTTTACAGAACGCCTTGCCGACCGTAATAGTATGTTTGCCAATATGTGGGAAAATAAGCTGGTGGGCGGAGACCAGGTGGCGCAGGGCGTATGGTCGTTAAATTCAGGAGGCATACTGGGGCAGGGATTGGGAAAGGGCTTTTCAAATGTGATGCCCGCGCACCATACAGATATGATCCTGGAAAGTATAGGAGAGGAGCTGGGATTGATCACACTGATCACTATTTTTTTTGCATTTGGCTTATTAGTGTACCGTTGCATACTTGCTGCACGCAGAACGGGCAAATCTTTCATGTTTTATATGATGGCGGGTATTGCCATTGCCACAATGCTGCAGTTTATGCTGATCACTGCAGGAACCCTGGGCCTTGTACCGCTTACCGGCATTTCTGTTCCTTTTCTGAGTAAGGGCAATGCGGGAATTATTGTTACGCTTATTGCTTTTCTTTTTGTGCTTATTATGTCTAATGAGAAAGGTAATGCCCTGGAAATGGAATATGTGAAAAAGAATTTTGATAATGTAAACACGTATGCCATCCTTACCTTTTTTGCAGTAGTGCTGATCTTTACCGGGAGCCTGATCTGGTACCAGGCAAAATCGGACGAGTATATTGTAAAACCTTCATTAGCGCTCAACAGGAACGGGGAATGGCAATACTCCTATAATCCCCGCATAGGCTTAATGCTTCGTGAAATAAAGGCGGGAAATATTTACGATAAAAATGGCGTATTGCTGGCCACTTCTGCTAAATCTGCATTTGACAGTGCAAAGACAAAACTGATCAACCTGGGAGCAAACCCTGCATTATATAACGAGCAGCTTAACCGCGAGCAGGACCGGTACTATCCATTTGCTGCTGATTTATTATTCTGGCTGGGCGATTATAACAAAGAAATTGCAAGAGAAGAAAGCGCGGGGTATGCAGCAGAATTCAGGCATTTTACAGCTTTACGTGGTTTTGATGTAAAATATACCACTATTGAAAGAACCTCTGACCGTTATAAAGAAAACAGATTCCTGCCCGAAACCACAAAAGAAACAGATATCCCTCTTTACGATTACAGCGCACTGGCCCCATTTATAAAAGCAGGTAAAAACAGCGAACTGATCGCATTACAAAACAATAAACAAAAAGATATCTGGCTCTCGCTGGATGTATTGATGAATGAAAAAATAAATGCTATTATACAAACGCAGGCGCCCTATAAAAATTTTCGTACTTCAGTTATTGCTGTTAACGCTTATACGGGCGATGTGCTTGCCTCAGCATCTAATCCTGCGCCCTCTTATAAAGATCTGAAACTGATCAGTAATATAGAGCCTGGCGATTACTACAGGGATATTTATAAGCAAATATTTGGCGACAGGGTTGTGGTGCCGCAGGACCTGGGCATTACCTACACTTCGCGGCCGGGTTCCACCATTAAGCTGGTAGATGCTTATGCAGCGATCAATCAGCATGGATTGAACGCGGCTAACTTCAGTTTCTTTGTATATCCTGCCGAAGCGATCCGGGCTGATGAGCCGTCTAATGAAAATGTGGATATGCATAAAGCAATCGTTCGTTCGAGCAACGTATATTTTATAAAACTTGCCAATGAAAAGAACCTGCAGTCCTCTCTTTTTAATATGTACGATTTGTTGGGAATGAATATTATTAACCGGGGCGGTTTTAATTTCAAACGGCCGGCAGATTATAACAGCGAAAAATATTTTAAAGAATGGGACAAATTTGTTTCGGTTGGTAAAGGGATTTACAATACCCGGAATAAACGGCTTATGAATACACGCAAAAGATTTCAGTCTAATTATTCAAACATCGCATGGGGTCAGGGCGAATTAATGGCTACCCCGTTGCAACTGGCTAAAATGAGCGCGGCAATTGCTAATAAGGACACGTTGCAGCCATCCAGGTTTTTATATAAGGCATGGAACCAGCCTTTGTACAAGGAGCCTGGCGCTGCTATTTCAAAATATAATGGGGCTTCTTCGGTCATTGCTTCCTTTATGCAGGAACAGTCTGCAAAAGTGGGAGCGGCCAGCGGGCTGGAGGTACATGGCAAAACAGGCAGCCCTGAACGGGATAAACTGATTAAAGAAAACGGTAAGATATTGCGTAAACGCGTTACAGATGCCTGGTACACTTTTTTTGTACGATCGCCCAAACTCGGCGCTCCCATAGCGTTTGCCATCAGGATTGAAGAGATTGGAAATTCTGAATTTGCCAAACAACTGGCTGTAGAAATGCTGAAGCAGTTGAAAGCTTCGGGATATTTTTAAAATAGAAAAATAATATAGTATGGCCAACTGGTTAAAAAGGAAAATGGAACAATTATCTGCTAAATTAAATACAGATGATGAGCCGCTGCTCCCTGTCAATACAGATCGTATCAATATAAAAGCTGCCGATAAGCCTGCAGTATCTTCAATAAAAGTGGATAATATTGAAGAGCTGAAGGAAATTACTATTGGCGCGATTACGAATGCAGCGGGAATGCTCGGACATGGCAATGCAGCGGTAGCCGGTCTGGTATTTCATTCCCGCTTTGCGGATAACGCCATTGAAAATATCGGGTTGCAGACATTAATTAAAGATGCTGATTTTATTAAACAAATAAAACGGACCTTTAAAGCAAAAGGTATCAGTTATAAAGATAACCTTTCGGTTGAAGCGATCCATGGATCGGCAAATGTTGACAAGGTTACACAGATAACAAATGGGATAGGAGTAGAAGTAATGATACCGGGTGAATCGCTACGAAAGATCAGGGCGAGCGTTATAGCAACAGAGGGATTTACCTGGGAACCCGAATATACGCTGGAGCCTACAGGGAAAAATTATTTTATAGGAAGGTGCAAAGATCCCAAAATAGAAAACGGGCCTAAGATCCATAACGATATTGCCTTTATCGGTATTGAGGAAGTTAATGAAGAGAAATATAAAATAAATAATTATATCAGTCGTGCAAATGCCAATATTATTTTCGATAAAGAACTGGGCGCTTATAAAATTTACCGGTCAAAGTTTTTAAATAACCCTGCCCACAAAATAAAGATCTATAATACGACGCAGAACGATTTTTCAGGCATTACCCTCAGCAACGCAGCGGTGCCTCATGTATTGAAGCACGGTGATTCCATTTGTTTTAATGATAAAGTGGTACTGGAATTTTATCTTTTAAATGATTAAGCAAGCTCATGCAGGAATTAGCATCGCAATATGATATTTTAAAAGTGCTGGGCCACGGCGGTTTTTCTGCGGTTTTTAAAGCGCGCAGAAAACGGGATGGAAAAATGGTGGCGCTCAAGCAGCTTGATCTTACTATTGAAAACGAAACCGAAAAGGAGTACCGGGACTTTAAAGAAGAAGTCGACATCCTTAAAAAACTGGATCACCCGAATATTGTAAAGGTTTATGATGAACATATTTTGGATCATAAACCTTCTCTTGAAATGGAGTTTATAGATGGTGAAACGTTGGAAACCATTTTAAAGCGGGAAAAATATTTTTCGGTAAGCGAGGTACTTGACGTAATAGAACAGGTATCGGCAGCCCTGAGCTATTGTCATCATTATTATATTCCCGATAGTATTGCCCGGCATACCGATTCCGCATTGCTTAAACGGAACGCCATCATTCACAACGATATCAATCCTAAAAACATTATCAGAACCACCAGTAATGACGGTAGTTACCGATATGTGTTAATTGACTTCGGCTTATCCTTTACGGATCCGGATGCAGTGCGGCACAGCAAAAAAGAAGAAGGAATGGCGGAGTATAAAGCGCCGGAAAAATGGTCGGGCGCTATGGTGGATACACCTTCCGATATTTATAGTTTGGGTACGGTTATTTACGAATTGCTGACGGGCTCGGTACCATTTCCTGTAAAGGACTATAAATTAACAGGAGAAATGATCGAGCTGGAAGAAAAACATAAAACGGCGGCTGTTCCTGATATGTGTGATAAACGCCTGGCAGTAATGAAGCATGGAACCACAGGAGAAGAGCGTAATGTTTCAACCTGTGATATTCCGGAATGGCTGGAGCTGCTGGTGTATAAATGCCTGGAAAAAGATCCTCAGGACCGATATAAAACAGGCCGGGAGTTATCGGGATTTTATTACGACGGGTTAGATGGGAATATCAGGATTCCCGAGAAAGTAATTGCGGAGCAGGTAATTGATATTGACCCTGAAGCATTGAAAGAGGTGCCGGACACCGGCGCTTTCCTGGAAGTATTGCCCAATTTTCTCACCGCTCCACAGCATTTTTCTCTTGTAAAAGATATCACTACTATTGGCAGGTGGAATGATATGCCCGACGCGCAGCTGCCAGACTTCGCAATAAAAACTGCGGATAAATTCATTTCAAAAAACCATTGCCAGGTTATCAAAAAGAAAGATGAGGCCGGTAATATCACATACCAGTTGAGAGATGCTGTTCCCAGTAAAAACGGCACGTTTTACAATACCGAAAAAAATACCCTGCGCTTAGCGCCTCACATAAAAGTAAACCTGAAGGACGGAGATTATTTCTGGATAGGCAACACGAAAATTATTTTTCATGATCAGGAATAAGTAGATGATGAACTTGTTTAAACTTATTTTTTAACCACACAGTAATTATACAACTAATAGCAACAGAAAAAAAGAAAAAAGAAAATTAACATACGGCTTAATATTTTTCGGACTAATATTTACAGTTTTTTATTTATTGAATTTCGATCTTGCTGCATTTTTTATCTCGTTGTTAAGTATCCTCGGAATTTTTATGTGCAGCCAGATTTTGTTACAACAGGTAGGGGGAACTTCTACATTTGTAAAACAAGTTTGTGGCAATAATAGAGACCGTGGATGTAATGCGGTTTTAAAGTCCAAAGTAGCGGTGTTACTGCCTGGTATCAGCCTTGGAGATGTTGGCATAATGTATT
The DNA here is from genome assembly GCA_047606125.1 of Niabella sp. Lineage (GTDB taxonomy): Bacteria > Bacteroidota > Bacteroidia > Chitinophagales > Chitinophagaceae > Niabella. Next base: position 18,049 of record JASGEW010000123.1, read on the forward strand.
TTTCCTTTCTTTTTGTTTTTGTATTACTCTCCACACTAAATAACAATATGACAAATGCAATTATACTAATAGGAGCAAGTACAATTGTTGGTATATTATTCAGCATGTATTCTATTTGGTATCAGAAAACAAGAGTTAAAACATGGTGTAAACTATGCTTGTTGGTAATGTCTGTTATATGGACACAGGCGATTGTAATATCTATTTTCATTTTAAAGGATGCAATGGTGTTTTCCTATAATCACAATTCTATCCTGTTATACTCAATCAGTGCTCTTACTGCACTAACCTGGATTTTCACCAAACCTTTGCTTGCGGAGCAAAGGCGCGTCTTTATTTTAGAGGAGGCATTGATGAAGTGGGAACGCAACCCAACTATATTTATAAACCACCTGCAAAACCAACCTGTAATACATGAAATGCACTGGCCGGACGATATCAGGTTAGGTAATCCTGAAGCCCGCATCAGGCTACTTGTGGTATGCAGCCCGTATTGCGTGCCCTGTGCCAAAGCGCATAAAGAGATAGAAGATCTGTTAGAGATTTATGACAACCAGATTTCAATAACAATACGATTTAATACCCAGGGAAATGGGCTTACTAACACCCACAATGCTACGATAAACCATATTATTAATGCTTATAAACAATATGGAAGTAAAACAATTGAAGATTGGTTTAGAATGATGAACTTAAAAAATTGGCAGCAACAATACCATCCAGCTGACAAACTGAATAATGAATTATTAGAGCAATATAAAAAGTTTTGTGCGGAAGCAAATATAACCCATACCCCAACCTTTTTTATAAACGGATACAAATTATCTAAAGAATACAACATAAAAAATATACAGCTACTATTACCCGTAATGGCAGAACTTATTGCACCCAAAACCGCACCTGCAGTACCGGATGCGGATGCAATGTTTGCGCAAACAAAAGGTATGGCTATAAGCCATAATGCACTACCTTAAAAGTGCAACAAATTAATTTTTAACTTTAAAAACATTAACGATGTCAAACAGAATTTCTTTCGGCCACGTTTTGTCAAGAAACGCAATGAAAAATCTTAGAGGTGGCACTAAAGATTACACGGTAAGCTGCGAAACAGAAGAGGGTTATACCCAAACAGAAACCGGGTCTTGTACCGGCATGACGGCATTAGAATGCCAGACAGAAGCAAATGCCTGGTGCGAGAATACAAAAGGTTGTAAAAATTGTCAGGTCTCCTAAGATCCTGTTAATTTCAGAGGTCATATTGCCAATTTTTATATGGCCTCTTTTTTTAAAACTTCTGGTTTAGGATAAAAAATATTCAAACCCTGCGGTATTGACAATTTAACAGCAAGACAAACGTGTTGTAGTCCATTTGGATTTTTGGCCAGTTTAAATGTTTAAAAATACAATATGAAATTGTTTCTTCATAAAAACCACCTGGTTGGTTTCTTATTATTCCTATGTACGCTGCCCTGCATTGCGCAAATTCCTTTCAAACCCGCTGTCAAAGTAATCTTTGATGCGCCATATATAACGGAACTTTCGGTTACGAGGCTGGGAGGACTTAAAAAAAGCTATTACAATTTTATAGGCCAGAAACCAGCTAAAAGAGGTGTGGCGGTCGATTTCCCGGAAGTTCCTAAAAAAGGATTTTATAGGATTAATGATGGTTATTTTGGACATAAAGTTTTTATTTCTGAATCAGATACGGCTACTTTAATTTTAACCCGTCCCGGTGAGATAGATGCAAAAATGAAAAAGGGGGAGGCTGTACAAAAGGCTCTCCGGATAAGAGCAAAATCAAAATATCCCGGCAATTATACTTTTTTTGACGACCTGGAAAAAATTGTTGGGATAGCGACAAAATGGAAATCCGGCTCAAACGAATCGGCAGTAGCTTTTAAAATTAGAGTTGAGGAAAGATATGGAAAAAGTGTAGATCTCCTGGAATTATATCGAAGCAGGAAATTAATCTCTGAGGATTTTGTTTCCTACGCACAAGCTGAAATAAAAGGAGATTATATAGCAACCTTATGTGAATGTTTGGGGAGTATACCTCGGTCAAACTTGCCCGTTAACTATTTTGACAGGGCCAATACATGGAAATTCGATTCTGAAGAATATGCTGAAACTACTCAGGACTATTTGCAGGCTGCTAATTTATATGTTTACTATATTTTTAATGAATATAATACTAAAGAAAAGGGAACCGGACTTATTAGTCAATATGATGCCATTCTTAAACACTACAAGGGAGATATTAAAAACCAACTATTATCCTGGCTTTTAACGGACTATGCAAAGAGGGAACGACCGGAGTACGAAAGCATTTATGCTGATGCCATTACAAAGATTGATAATCGCTTTATAAAGTATAATACAGAACGCAAGGTGGCGCAAATTAAAAAAAGCAAAATTACTGTAAAAACAACCAACATAGAGTATGCGGATGTACTGAATAATACTTACCTGACAGACATTAAAGGAAATGATATTAATTTGAAAAAACTTTTGGCAGACTCTATCCCAACTATTATTGATTGTTGGGCAACCTGGTGCGGCCCCTGCAGGGAACAAACCCCGGCCATGGAAGAATGGGAAAAACAGTACAAAGGCAAATTGAACGTGCTGTATATATCATTTGACAAAGATGAAGACAGATGGAAAAACTTTATTACCAAAGAGAAAAAAAACGCGTCGAACCAATATCTCGCTAATAATGATTTCGGTTCTCCTTTCAGTGCATACTTTGGCATCGAAGCAATTCCAAGATATATTTTAATATCAAAAGCAGGTGTAAAGGTACTTAACGATAAAATGCCGTTACCGGGATTAAAAGACGACTTTGAAAGTGAGCTGAAAAAATATTTAGAGTAAAATGCTGCCATGAGTTTTCCCTTTTACAGACAATTAGACATAATGGATTGCGGCCCCACCTGCCTTAAAATGATCGCGAAATATTATGGTAAAACCATTACACTATCGACACTGAGGCAAAAATCTGAGATCGCGAAAGATGGGGTGAACATGTTAGGTCTTTATGACGCAGCAGAATCCCTGGGCTTTAAGGCAACCGGGATGAAAGTAACCTATGATCAATTGAGGAAAGAGGTCAAATTACCGTGTATTGCACATATAGGGCAAGACCATTTTGTTGTAATTACAGACAAAATAAAAAATAACACGATTCAGATTGTTGACCCTGCAAAAGGAATAATAACGCTAACAAAAATAGCTTTTGAACAGGATTGGATTGTTTTTTCAGAAAATGAAAACAAACTTGGAGCGATCTTACTGCTTGAACCAACTTCACATTTTTATGATCGTGATAATGAAAAAGAAAATGGTATAGGATGGAGTATGCTGTACAGGTATTTGTGGAGTTATAAAAAATACATATTTCAATTAATCCTATCACTGTTAATCAGCAGCCTTTTACAATTGATCCTGCCTTTTCTAACACAAAGTATTGTAGATACCGGTATAAACACAAATAACCTGCAATTTATTTATATTGTATTAGCTGCACAGTTAATGCTTTTAATAGGACGTACCGTTGTGGATTTTATAAGAAGCAGGTTGTTGTTGTTTATTAGTACTCATGTTAACATTTCAATTCTTTCAGATTTCTGGATCAAACTCCTGAAGTTGCCACTTAGCTTTTTTGACACCAAACAAACAGGGGATATTATACAGCGTATTGGTGACCATAACAGAATTGAGCAATTTTTAACGGGTAGTACATTAAATACCCTGTTTTCTTTATTCAGCCTGGCAACTTTTTCAGTTGTGCTGCTAATATATAACTGGATGATATTTATAATCTTTGCTATTGGGAGTACTTTGTATTTCTTATGGATACGTTTTTTTCTTAAATACAGGCGTCAGCTTGATTACAAGCGGTTTGCTGCTGCTGCTAAAGAAAACTCTGCCACAATGCAATTAATCAATGGAATGCAGGAGATTAAGCTTAATAATGCAGGCAGAACTTTTAGATGGCAATGGGAAAGTTTACAAGCTGTTCTTTTTAAATTAGGCTTTAAAAGCCTGTCCCTTGGACAAATTCAACAAGCGGGCGCTCTTTTTTTTAATGAAGGGAAAAACATTCTTATTACCTTTTTTGTAGCAAAAGCGGTTTTGGATGGTCAACTAACATTAGGCGCTATGCTGGCCATCCAATACATAATTGGGCAGCTAAATAGTCCAATAGAACAATTAATAGGATTTGCGCGACAAGCGCAGGACGCAAAAATATCCTTAGAGCGATTAAATGAAATCCACCAGGTTGAGGATGAAGAACCCACAGGCGGACAATTGTTACATTACTTACCCAAAGGCAGGTCCATTTCTTTATCAAATCTATCATTTACCTATACCGGTGCAGGAAATGAAGCTGTTTTAAAAAATATTAACTTAGTAATCCCCGAAGGAAAAGTCACTGCTATTGTTGGAACAAGCGGGAGCGGAAAAACTACTATTTTAAAATTATTGCTTAGATTTTATGAACATTATAAAGGCGAAATTGCACTTGTAAATACCACTTCTATAAATAATGAAAACTATATAGATAGTAACATGCGAGGTGTACGTTTAAAAAACATTAGCCCATCGTTTTGGAGAAGTCAATGTGCCAGTGTAATGCAGGAAGGCTATATATTTAGTGAAAGCATAGCAAAGAATATTGCTATTGCTGAAGAAATACCTGATTACAACAAATTAGTGCATGCCTGTAAAGTTGCCAATATACTGGATTTCATAGAGAGTATGCCCCTGGGATTTAATACAAAAATAGGCGCCGAAGGTAATGGTATCAGTGCAGGGCAAAAACAACGGATATTAATTGCCCGCGCAGTTTATAAAAATCCTGAATATCTTTTTTTAGATGAAGCCACAAATGCATTAGACGCCAACAATGAGAAAATGATACTGGAAAACCTTCAAGACTTTTTTAAAGGAAGGACGGTATTAGTTGTAGCACACAGATTAAGTACTGTAAAAAATGCGGACAATATTGTAGTACTACATGAGGGTGAAATTGTAGAAGAAGGTACACATGAAGATTTATCATTTAAAAAGGGACACTATTATCAGTTAGTAAAAAACCAATTGGAATTGGGAAATTAAAATAAAAAATATGGCCTTTGAAGTTAATGAAAATGGATTAATTAGTAAACCTCAAAACGGTATTGCATTTACTACACAAACCGGGGAACTTTTAAGAAGCGAAGCTGTAACCGAAATTATTTCACACCATCCTGGCTTCCTAGTTCGCTGGGGTACCACGATATTTTTTTTTATGTTGATATCCATATTATTTATAAGTTGGCTAATACAATATCCTGATTTAATTTACAGCAATGCAAAATTAACTTCAACAAATGCTCCTAAAGAAATAATATGCAACACTGATGGCAAACTGGTTAAGTTAAATATTACCGAAGGCCAGGCAGTGAAAGCAGGTGATTTATTAGGATTTATAGAAAGTACAGCATCTCAACCTGAAGTAATAGAGCTATCTCAAAGGTTAGACAGCAGTATAAAAATGCTTGAAAATAGCAAACCGGAGGCTTTGGCGTCTTTATTTGCGAAACGGTTTTCTTGTTTGGGGGAATTGCAAATAAGTTATCAAACCTTTATCACTGCTTTACAACATTACAATGATTACTTAGTGAATGGCTTTTATAGTAAACGAAAAGCCTTTTTGCAAAATGATATTTCTTCTTTGAAGCGTATGAAAGACAAAATTGTAACTCAAAGAGGAATGACAAATGAAGAAAGTAAACTGGCCAAGGAGTCTTTTGAAATGAACGAAATATTATTTAAGGAAAAAGTGATTTCTGCCGAGGAATATAGACAAGCAAAAAGTGCGTTAATAAATAAGCAAAAAGAAATCGACCAGCTTAATCACGATATTGTACAACAACAACAAACTTTTGAACAAGCGTTACAAACACTAAAAAGCATGGTTGATGATTGGAAAAAAAAATATTTATTTATTGCTCCCATGAATGGGAAAGTAAGCTTTTCTTCTATAATACAGGAAAATCAACAAATGAAGGCCGGTCAACAAATCTGCTTTATTAACCCGGGAAATAGCAGTTATTATGCAGAAATGTATATACCGCAAGCTAATTTTGGTAAAGTAAAAAACGGTGCGAATGTGCTGCTTAAGTTCCCGGCTTATCCTTCTCAGGAGTTTGGTAGTTTACAGGGAAAAATTGATTTTATTTCAAGAATACCTACAGATAGCGGTTATCTGGCCAAAGTGGTTTTGCCTCAGGGTTTAATCACCAACTACAAACAAAACATACAATATAGAGAGGGACTTAATGCTAATGCTGAAATCATCACTAAAGATATGCGCTTGCTGGAGCGATTATATTACAGTATTATAAAAGCTACATCTAAGAATAGGTAAGACATTCCGTGTATAAGTGACACTATCCGGCAGATATTACACAACGATGATGGGTTCTCCCAAAGTGCATATACTCAATGAATATGCAGTATGAAAATCTGATTTTATAATACTAAAGTTATCGCATTGAATTGTATCCCTTCGGCCGCCCCCATCTTTTTAAATAATACAGCAATTGCCATTTTTGTGGGATGGAACATACAGGGAATCTAAATCGCGCGGAGGTGATGCGCACCCACATTGAAGCCTGCCGTGCAAG
>JASGEW010000124.1:0-43436 GCA_047606125.1 Niabella sp.
AAAAAAGGAGAGGACGGCGCGAACTGGGATACAAGTTACGACTAGGAATAATTTTCAATGTTGTTTAAGTTTTTTATATCAATATGTTTAGCGGTTTATATATTTTTTTGAAAGTTTAAATAAGTTTAATACTAAACAGGGACTGATGAAGAAATTTTTTATATTATTTTTTATACTTGCCGCGGCAGCTATACAACCCTGCGCGCAAAATATTAACGGGGAAAAAATACTGGTAGGGCGCGAAAGCATCACGATCATTAATTTTCCTGAAAAAGTTTTAAACATTAATTTTTCGGATGATGCAGCTTATGATTACTATATCCCGAAGCGGAGAGAAGAGAGATCAATATCCCTGCAGTTTAACAAAGAACAGAAAACGGCTCCTAACACGGGTCTGCTGGTAAACGAGGGCGGAAGGAGCCACATGTTTCGCCTGGTTTTTGATTCAACGTATAATATAAACGATGACAGCCGCCCCCCGTTATGGTACGACCATTCCAACCTGAAGGACCTGAAAGCGTTTGTGCAAAAACAAAAAGAGCTGATGGCAAAAGGCGGTGATGACGGCGGATTTGAACAGCAGGATAAGGAGCAGGAAGTGCAGCGGAAGAAAGAAATGGAGGACAGGAAAGCATCGGCTATGCTGGCGCAAAAGCAGAATGAAGCTAATGCGGCGCAAAAAGCAAAGGATGCGGATAAGCAGCGCAAAGAAGCGGAGGCCGCACAAAAAGAACAGCAGGCCGCAATTGAAGAAGCAAAAAAAGAGGCGGCGGAAAAGGAAAAACAGTTGCAGCTTGCTCAACAAAAAGAAGCAGCAGCCCGGAAAGCGGCTGATGAGAAAGCGAAGAAAGAGGCGGAAGAACTGGCCAGGCAACAGGCAACTGAAGAACAAAGGATCAAAGAACTGAAGACCAAACAGGAGGTTGAAGCGCTGGCGAAGGAAAAGCAATTGCAGGAATTAAAAGCCAGGCAGGATGCGGAGGCGCTTGCAAAAGCTCAAAAAGAAAAAGAGCTGAAAGAAAAACAAGCTGCTGATGAACTGGCAAAAGCACAGGCTGCAGCAGCAGAAAAGAAACGCTTACAGGAAGCGGCCCTGGCTAAAAAGAAAGCACAGGAAGAAGAACAAAGAAGACTGGCTGCTGAAGCGTTTGCAAAAAAAGAGGCTGAGAAAAAAGCCGCAGAAGAAAAGCTGGCGCAACTGGAAGCAGAACGTAAACAGAAAGAAGCCGAAAAAGCCTATTCAGAAGTGGGCTTGTGGCAACGGTACGGAAAAAAAGGTATTGATGTGTACAATATTCCGGCGGGGCAAATGGCTGCGGTAAATGCTGATTTCTTTATTGCTGCAGATACATTGCGCAATTTCCTGATCGCCGATTCCCTGATTAATAATGAAGCACCGGATAAGCTGAATATTGCAGCCGGCGATATCATGAACGGCGGTGTGAAGATCTCATTGGAGCATATCTTCTTTAAAGATATCTATACCTACTATAAAGTGAAAATTGATAATACTACCAATGAGGATTTTTTAATGGGCAAAACCTACATGTACTGGTACGATGAAAAGGAGCAACCCAAAATGATCATCAAAGGCAGCTATCTTACCTATATTAGTTTTTATCCGATTGTAAGACCTCATACTGCACGATATATCGTATTTGCAACAAGATCTCCTAATGTTACAGATAACGAAAGCCTCGTGTTATTTATGGACGAACGCAGAAAGGAAAAGGGTGGGACCAGTATTGTTATTCCGGGCAAAGCCTATGTAACGGAACTGGCAAAAGTACAAACTTCCGTTACAGCAAAGAATGTAAAAAGTGAAGAGCCATCCCCAACATCGGAAAAGCCTGCAAAAAAGAATAAAAAGAAAAGATCAAAAGATTAATCATCTCCATGGGCGGCCCATTATGGTATTCCATTGGGCAGGTGTGTTAGGCGCCCTTCCCCAGCAGTTCGTCAAGCTGTTAATGACACATGTTTTAAATGAATGTAAATGAGTATATTAATTCTCGTCATTTCGACCGCAGGGAGAAATCTTACCAACCTGAGCAGACCTGTCTGCCGCCCGGTAGATTTCTCTTTCCGCTTCGCTCCAATCGAAATGACGAACCTTTTTTAAGGGTCATTTCAAACTTGATCTGCAATTATTTGTGCCTCACTGTGACGTCAGGACGGAATTTTTTTCGTACAGCAATGATTGAAAAGTTTAACAAAATGCTTTTATTAAGCTGAAATATGCAACAGAAAATAAAGAATATTTTGTACCTCATTCTGGGAATGGTGTTTTATAATTTCACTCATGCGCAGCACATTATTACATTTTGCGGCGAGGCCGTTCCTATGAACCAGCAATTTGTTCAGGACAAACTGATCAATGTTATTAAAAAGCAGGTGAATGTGGTGAACCTGCCTTCGCTAAGGCAGCGGGCCAATGCCTATTTACCGCTTGTAGAAAAATACCTGCTGGCCTATGGCCTGCATACTGACCTGAAATACCTGCCTATTGTAGAAAGCGGTTTTTTAACAAAAGCCGAATCGGGCGTGGGCGCCAAAGGAATATGGCAGATCATGCCTGCTACTGCCCGGGGATATGGCATGCAGGTAGACAACGGTGTAGACGAACGGGAAAATTTCGATAAGTCGACGCGTATAGCCTGCCAGCTTATACGGGATAATTATACCGGTTTAAGAAAACTTGCAGGCACGGTTACCTGGCCATTGGCTATTGCCGCTTACAATTTTGGGATCGGTAATATTTTAAATGCCGTAAAAGCCCAGGGAAATAATTATTTTACCATGAAGCTTAACCCGGAAACAGGATTGTATGTTTATAAGATCATCGCGGTAAAAGAACTGTTTGAGTATCCCGAACTTTATAATTCGAAGTTTGGTTACAATGTATTTAATGCAAAAGCCAGTCCCAGGACAAAACCTAAAGAAGGCGACCTGGAAGTAAATAACGATCCTGATATTATTGGCATTATTGAAAGTGAGATCGAAAAGAATAAAGATAAAAAAGCGCCTGAAATAAAAGAAGAGCAATATGTGCTGGCGCACGTAGAGGGGAAAATAAAAAATTTCCAGGATGGCGATATGGTTACTATTGTTTTAGATGAAGACCTGCAGACGTCCAATTATGGATTATCATTTAGCGGGTATTCCTTCGGTGTGCAGGGATGGATCATTGATGACCGGGTGTTCTTCAAACTGGGATATGATCATGATGTGACCCTGCTCGACCTGGATAAGCAGAAGGGTATTTTATTAACCGATCTGCTATCCAAAAAAAGAATAGATGTGCTTTTGAAAAATATTGTTTACAAAAAGTGAAGCTTACATAGCGTGAGTTTTGGATGTTTGGAGACCAGCATCAATTTTTTAACGTCATGCCTCTTCGTTCCGTATAACGGAACGAAGAGGCATCTCCTAAATTCAGGAGATTTCTCCGCCCTTCACTACGTTTCGGGCATCGAAATGACAATTCTATTTTCGCCGTCATTTCGAATGGAGCAATAGCGAAATGAGAAATCTTATAATTAAAAGAGAAGATTTCCCATGAATATTTATTATTGTTTTGGACCATGGGGAACTTCCATAAAAATTTTTCATTCATTCTTTGTATAACCCTTCGGACGGACGGGCAGGTTTATGAATGAAAAATTTCATGTACGTTTCTCTTCGGTTTTTCAAACCTCATCGAAATGACAAAAACGGATGTTGATTCTGAATGAATGAAACGGTATGTCGTTGACACCATCGGGAGAAGCCTCCCCTTTAATATGGAGCTTCAGTGATTGCTTTCCGGTATTCATCAATTCAGGATGAGGATTAAGCGTCTGCGGCCTTTCCGTTCGATCGTATTTTTTTAGGCAGGGCGCTTAATATTTCTTCCCGGAGCGCTTCTACCAGTTTTTTCTTTATAAAGCTGCCATACGAAATAAGGCTGACTTCCCGTAAGGGCGCCGGGTTTTTAAAATGCCTGACTGCCTGCAATTCTGTTTTGGACATCTGCAGGGTTACCAGTTCCGGTATGATCGTAACGCCATCGTTCAGCTCCACCATTCGTTTCAATGTTTCAATACTGCCTGCTTCATATTCAAAATTATTAAACTCCCTGTTTTGTTTTTGTAACTCGCAGAGCGATACGATCTGCGAGCGGAAGCAATGACTCTCTTCCAATAGCCAGAGTTTACTGGTATCAATGTCTTTGGGCAGCAAATACTGTTTCCTGTACAGGTGGTTCTTTTTAGAAGTATATACCATCAGCTCTTCGTAAAACAATACACGTTCAGTAAAACCCGACTCGTTAAGCGGAGTGGCTAAAATGCCTGCATCAATACGGCCCTGTTTAAGCATACTGATGATCACATCTGTGGTTTGCTCCTGTACAATGAGTTTGATATTGGGAAAGTGCCTGGTAAAACCGGGTATGAACAGCGGCAGCAGGTAGGGCGCAAGGGTTGGCAAAATGCCGATGCGCAAAATGCCCTTTACTTTTCCTTTTTGCGCTTCAATAAAAAATGATAGCTCGTGCGAAGCGTTTAACACATTTCGGGCATGCTCAATGATCTCCATGCCGACGGCTGTTGGTTTTACAGGCTGTTTGTTACGGTCGAAAATTTTTGTTTCAAATTCTTCTTCCAGTTTCTGGATCTGCATACTTAAAGTAGGCTGCGTTACAAAACAGGCTTCAGCCGCTTTTAAAAAATTCCGGTGCTGGTCTACGGCCAGTAAATATTCTAATTGTTGTAAAGTCATTCTATAATTTATGTCTATGGTACGCTCAAAATTATCAATTTTACTTATATGATTTTCACCTGTGTTATTGATCAATTTTATTACCTTAGTTATATCATTAAACCACTTCATTGTCTGATTGGTTTTAACTGTTAAAAAAAGTAACGACTATTTCCCCGCCGCTGCCGTTAGCAGCGGTTTTTGTTTTAAGGAAATGTTACCGCATTGTTTCTGTAGTTTTAAATATTTAGTTTTGGAATATGGCCCGGGAAATATTAGAGACGAAAAGGAAAGCTTTAAACATAAACCTTGATGCTGCTATCTACGGCACTTTTGCTGAAATAGGAGCGGGGCAGGAAGTGGCGCGTAATTTTTTTACGGCCGGTGCTGCGTCCGGAACAGTAGCTAAAACCATGTCGGCCTATGATATGGCTTTTAGCAACGCGATTTACGGAGTGGAAGAAAGCGGGCGTTATGTAAGCCGGTCACGTTTAAAACAGATGCTTTCACATGAATATGATCTGCTTACCGAGCGGCTGCAGGGAGAAAAATATGAGGGTAAAACATTTTTTGCTTTTGCCGATACGGTTACCACATTAAATTTCAGCAAAACAAATGAAGCGCACGGATGGCTGGGGCTGCGTTTTCAAACCGTTTCGGGCGGCGATCCAAACGATATGGTGTTTCACGTAAGATTGCTTGATAACGATACGGGCCTTCAGCAGAATGTGCTGGGTATTTTAGGCGTAAATCTTGTGTATGCCGCATTTTATCATCATCATGATGTGCAGTTGATGGTAGAGTCGCTCGTGGATAATCTTTCTTACGGGTCAGTGGAAATTGATATGGTCAGCCTGAGGGGACCCGCGTTTAAAAATACTAACGACAGGCTGGTCAATTTATATCTTATTGCAAAAGGTTTTTCCAGTGCGGCAATATTTGACCCGGAAGGAAATGTAATGCAGTCCAAAGACATGCTTTACAAAAAGGACATTATGATATTGCGGACAAAATTCCTGCAAAAATCAAAGCCTAATTTTGATCTTTTCAATAAAGCGGTGGAGCAGTTCAAACGCTCCCAGCAGGTAAGCGAATCGAACCTGGTGGTATTGATCGAGGTTTTAATGAGCAATCTGCTCGAAGATAACGATCCCTCAAACGATAATGATCTGGAAATATTTGCAAAAAGAGCAGAGGAGTTATGTGCAACGGGCAACAATGTAATTGTTTCGAATTTTAAACGTAATAATAAGCTTGCACAGTACCTTTCCCGCTGTAAGCCGCGTAATGTGGGTATTTCCACAAATATTTCCAACCTGCGTACTATTTTTGATGCCAAAAATTATAGCGAAAATTATACCCAGGAATTGCTGGAGTACATCAGCGGATTGTTTAGCCAGAATGTAAAACTGTATGCGTACCCTTATCTCAATAAGAAAACAAACGAAGTGGTCACTTTAAAAAATATGCCTGTTTCGGCCGAAGCCAGGCCGTTATTTGATTTTCTGGTGGTAAATGATTATTTACAGGATATAGATCGTTACGATGTAAAAGACGTTAAGACCGTCTGATGTTTTTACCTCCATTCAACGTGTGACAGATGGTTTTGCAACCCCGGCACGACAATGCGGTGCTGTAGCGTCCTCAATTATGATGAAAGGCAAAATTTTATACTGATATGTAAATATCCTATACATTGATCGTTGTGATGCTTAATAAGTTTGCATTCTGATAAATTGTTTGCAAAAATGATGTTAGCATGACGACGTTGCCCATTATTGATATCTGTGTAATAGTGATCTACCTTATAGCCATGGTATATGTGGGCTATTTTTTTTCAAAAAAGAATAAAAGCGAAGATCAGTTTACAAAAGCGTCCGGTCATATACCGGGATGGGCTATCGGGCTTTCGATTTATGCCACTTTTTTGAGTAGCAACACGTTTCTGGGTGTGCCGGGCAAGGCTTTTGGCGGCAACTGGAATGCATTTGCATTCAGCCTTTCGATGCCGTTGGCTGCCTGGGTAGCGGCAAAATATTTTGTGCCGTTTTACCGAAGTACGGGCGAAGTGTCCGCTTATACCAATCTGGAAAAGCGTTTCGGTGCCTGGGCGCGTACTTATGCAGTTGTCTGTTTTATCCTGACGCAGATTGCACGGATGGGGTCTATTTTTTTCGGGCTTTCCCTTACGCTTCAGGCGCTTACGGGTTATGATATGAGTGCCATTATGCTTGTTACAGGGATTTGTATTGTGCTGTACACTGTAATGGGGGGCATCGAAGCGGTTATATGGACAGAAGTGGTGCAGGGGATTTTGAAAACGGCAGGAGCTGTATTGATCTTATACCTTGTTGTTAAAAACATCGATGGGGGATTGGGTAAAATTATTGAAATTGGAAAGATTGGTCATAAATTCAGCCTTGGGAGCATGACCCTGGATTTTACAACTTCCACCTTCTGGGTGGTATTGATATACGGTTTTTTCATGAACCTGAATAACTTTGGGATGGATCAGAATTATGTGCAACGGTATCATACAGCTGCTTCACCAGAACAGGCAGTTAAATCAATATGGCTTTGTGTGTGGATCTATATACCCGCTTCTTTACTGTTTTTTATTATAGGCTCCTGTTTGTATGCATACTATCAATTGAATCCTGAATTATTGGAGCCTGTGCGCCTCCAGGCTGCGGCAGAGCGTTTAGGAAGCGGCGCCGATATTCAGTCGGTTCAGGCATTGGCAGCCTCTTTGAAGCCGGAAGATTTTGGAGATAAAGTAATGCCGCATTTTATGGTAACCATGATACCTGCCGGTATTCTTGGTTTAATTATATCAGCAATATTATCAGCAGGTATGAGCACGATCAGCTCCGGGATGAATGCTTCGGCAACTGTATTTGCCGAAGACGTTTATAAGCGATATATCAACAGCCAGCTCACTAACAGGCAAGGACTAAGGTTGCTGCATATCGGAACCGTGGTTTTTGGACTGCTGGGCATGATTGCAGGTGTAATGATGATCGGCATTAAAAGCGTACTCGACATCTGGTGGTCGCTTTCGGGCATTTTTGCCGGAGGTATGTTAGGACTGTTCCTGCTGGGTATTATTTCAAAAAGGTCTGGAAACAATGCAGCACTGATCGCCACCATTGTGGGCATACTGGTAATCCTGTGGATGACTTTTTCTTACCTGATCCCGGATCGATACGCATTTTTAAGAAACCCGTTACATGCGAATATGACTATTGTTGTGGGCACGTTGGTGATATTCCTTGTTGGAGTGTTGTTTTCAAAGAAAAAGAAAGTATAGCGTTGAAAGTGGCGAATTGAAAATGGAAAGTTGTAGGTTCCGACTTTGCTCAGCCTGACAATGACTGTCCCAGCTTTCGTAAGTTTTGTAGATGCAGATAGTTCAGCAAAAACTTGTAATCAGCAACATGTAACCTGCAACTAAATAAAAAATAAAAACGATTTGATGAACAACGAAAAGAAATTTATACCGGTAATGTTGACTCCTTTCCATGAAGACGGCAGCATCGATTTTAAAGGATTGGCTGACTTGACACGTTTTTATTTAGATAAAGGTGCTAAAGGCTTGTTTGCCAATTGTCAGTCCAGCGAAATGTTTGATTTGACACCGGATGAACGTTTGACAATTATTGAATGTGTCCTGAAAGCGGCGGATGGCAAGGTGCCGGTAGTCGCCGCCGGGAATTTTGGTGACACCATATCGCAACAAGCCGATTTTGTAAAAAAAGTATATGATACAGGTGTGGATGCCGTAATCGTATTGACCGGATTATTGGTCGCAGAAGACGAAAACGATGAAGTGCTGGAACAGCATATTGACGAATTGTTGTCCCTTACCACAAATATTCCTTTAGGCTTTTACGAATGTCCGCAGCCGTACAAAAGAATCCTCTCGCCGCATTTATTGGGAAAGTTGGTACATACCGGACGGATTATCTACCATAAAGATACTTGTCTGGATATAGCGCAGGTCAGGGAAAAAAATGAATTGTGTCGTGACGTGCCAGCCTTTGGTTTGTATGACGCTTATATGGTTCATGCCGTGGCGTCTTTGCATTCCGGTTCGGCCGGGCTTTCCTGCATCCAGGGCAATTATTTTCCTGAATTGATTGCATGGTTATGCGACAATTATGACAACAAAAACCAACAAAAAGAAGTAGCCTTAGTACAACAGTTTTTTATGGACGAAATGAATGTCATGCACGAAGATTATCCGAAGTCCGCCAAGTATTATTTATGGAAAAAAGGAGTGGTGAAATCCATGTTTACGCGTAAAGATGGAGATAGCACATTGTCTCCCATAACTAAAAACAATATAGACCAGTTGGGTGGGCGGTACGAAGCGTTGTTGAGGAAAGTACAAGTTGTCAAGGTCGGAATACCTGATGTTTATTGAAAGTTGTATGGTGTTTTTTACATAAGAGAGCCATGTTGAAATTGCATTACTTGCCTAATATGCTTTGATAATATCGTATAACGATATGCCAATAAATTGAAAAATAAAGGTTGTCTCTATATGTACTTTTGATATGAGATTGATTGTTTTTAGTTTGTCATATATAAAATATTGCTTTACCCAAAAAATAGCTTGTACATGTTGAAAATGTCGAGAGATATTAAACGTTGTCTGTTGATGGTGGTTTTGCTTGCGGGAGGAAGCCATTGCAATCGCCTGTTTGCGCAAGACAAGACTTCTTCAAAAACGATTACCGGAACTGTGGTAGATTCGGCAAGTGGCAGTCCATTGCAGGGAGTCGTCGTCAATTTGTCACGGTCAAAATCTGCTAAGACCACCGATGTAAAAGGCGCGTATGAAATTAAAGCGAAGACCAATGATACGCTTGTGTTTTCGCATATAGGGTACAACACGGTTAAGGTAGTCGTGCAGGCGCAGACGATCATTGACATTTTGCTTACTCAAAGGAAACGTGATTTGGAAGAGGTGGTCGTTATTGGTTATGGTTCGGTGAAGAAAAAGGATGTGACTGGTTCTGTTGGTCAGTTGGATATGGATGATGTAACCAAAGCTCCTGTAGCATCGTTTGACCAGGCAATGGCAGGTAGGATAGCAGGTGTGCAAGTGAGTTCTGATGAGGGGCAACCCGGCAGCGAAATGAACATTGTTGTCCGTGGCGGCAATTCATTGACACAAAGCAATGCGCCGTTATATGTAGTGGACGGGTTTCCGATTGAAGATTTTTCCAACGCCTCTTTAAGCCCGGACGATATAGCTTCCGTTACTGTGTTGAAAGACGCATCTGCGACAGCTATATATGGAGCAAGAGGAGCCAATGGTGTAATCATTATAGAAACCAAGAAAGGAAAAGCGGGACAACCGGTCATTACCTACAATGGTTATGTAGGGTTGCAACATGCAACCAAAAGAATGGATTTGATGAGTCCTTATGAATTTGTAAAGTATCAATTGGAATTGGACTCCTTAGATATGACCAATAAGTACCTAACTACTCCGGGAAAGACTTTGGACGACTATAAGAATGTGCAGGGTATTGATTGGCAGGATTTATTGTTCAGGACAGCATTCATGCACAATCACAATTTGTCGCTTAGGGGCGGTACAAGCCAAACGAAATATTCGATTTCCGGTTCTGTGATTGATCAAGACGGTGTTATTATCAATTCAGGATATGGCAGACAACAATTGAGGGTTGCTGTGGATCAGGTTATTAATAAAAAATTAAAGACAAGTATCAATGTTAATTATAGTAGGGATAAGAATTATGGAGCTTTGACATCTACACAGGCTTCAACATCCAATGCTTATGCGTCTTATCTTATGTATAGGACATGGGGATATAGACCGTTCTCGACAGAAGGTGCGGATCTTGTTGACGATTTGTTTGATGACGAAATAGGCGGAGGGACTGTAACTGGCTCTATATTAATAATGAATCCTATTATATCCGCAAAAAACGAAATTCGTCAGCAGACAAGAGCTAATTTATTGGCAAATGCGGGACTGGTCTATACCATATCAAAAGAATTATCTTTAAATATTACCGGAGGCTATAATAACAGGCGAACAAAAAATGAGGCTTTTTATAATTCTAAAACCTATCAGGGTTATGCTTCCTCTGTCAATACCAAAGGGGTGAATGGCTCTTATCAAGATGTGGAATTGACGAATTGGGTAAATGAGAATACATTAAACTATAAAAAGCGATTTGACAAAAACAACCAATTGGATTTTCTTGGTGGATTTACCATGCAGGGGACAGACGTGACTACTTGCGGATTTACGGCTACCAATATTCCCGTTTCCAACGAAAGTTTGGGACTTAGGGCTTTGCAGTTGGGATTGCCGAGTACGGTCACGTCTATCGCCACACGCAATACTTTAGTATCGTTTCTTGGCAGGGCAAATTATACTTTTAAATCGCGTTACCTGCTAACTGCATCATTTAGGGCTGACGGTTCTTCCAAATTTTCCAAACAAAACAGATGGGGCTATTTCCCTTCTGGTGCATTTGCATGGCAGATGGGCGATGAAAAATTCTTGCGCAATTCTAAAATCATTAGCGATGCCAAGTTGCGTGTGAGTTATGGCCTTACAGGTAATAACCGTATTGAAGATTTTGCACGGTATCTAACGGTTGATTTGACGGATTATTATTCGTTTGGCAATGGGACTCCCGGTTATGCAGCAGTTCTTGACAACCTTGGTAACAAGAATCTCAAGTGGGAAAGTACGGAATCCATTGATATTGGTTATGATCTGTCGTTGTTCAAAAATAGGGTTAGTGTTACATTGGATGCTTATAGGAAGACGACTAAGGATCTTTTGCTTAATGCCAATATCCCATACAGTAGTGGATTTTCTAGTGCGTATAAGAACGTAGGTTCTATCCGTAACGATGGGTTGGAAATCACGCTTAATACGATTAATATACAAACGAAGTCATTTAGCTGGACGAGCAACTTCAATATCAGTTTCAATAAGAACAAAGTCGTAGCCTTGTCTGAAAACCAAAATAGTATATTGTCCACAGTAACGTTCACCTCTGATTTTAACAGTTATCCTCTTTATATAGCGCAGTTGGGCGGTCCCGCTGCTGCATTTTATGGTTATGTTTGGGATGGTAATTATCAATATTCCGATTTTGACTTGCAAAGTGATGGAAGCTATGTGTTGAAATCATCCGTTCCAACGAATGGCAATAGTCGGTCAGTTATTCAACCTGGAGACATAAAGTTTGTGGATCAAAATGGGGATGGTGTTGTTAATGATAAAGATCGGGTTGTGATTGGCAGGGCATTACCCGTACATTATGGAGGTTTTAATAATAATTTTACCTACAAAGGTCTTAGTCTCAATGTGTTTTTTCAATGGAGCTATGGCAATGATATTATGAATGCCAACCGTATTGTATTTGAAGGTAATTTCTTAAATAGGTATAATATCAACCAGTTTGCAAATTATACAAACAGGTGGACACCAGAAAATCAGACTAATGCTATTCCTCGTGCCGGATCAGACTATCCGGGAGGTTATTCTTCCCGTACCATGGAAGATGGTTCATTTATACGTTTAAAAACAGTTCAATTGACTTATGCATTTCCCCAGAGAATGATAGGTGCATTAAAAGGTGTTGACGTATATGTTGCCGGACAGAACCTGCATACATGGACAAACTATTCTGGAATGGATCCGGAAGTATCAACACAAAACAGCACGTTAACACCCGGCTTTGATTATTCCGCTTATGCAAGGAATCTTACCGTGACGTTTGGCGTGAAAGTTACTTTTTAACAGAAAATACAATGATTAAATATTGATATTAAACAAATTTAAAATATGCAGATGAAAAAGGTAATGCAACTAAAAGGAATAACAATTGTCTCAATCATATTGCTATTCGCGTTCTTTTCTTCCTGTAACAAGATATTGGACGTAAATGCGGATGATTATGTTATCACTGCGGATGGGTATTATTCTACCGAAGAGCAATTGGAAACGGCTTTGCGAGGTGTGTATGCCACGCTTGCAGAGAGTGGTTTATATGCTAACTATATGATTGGAAGGATGGCGTTAGATGCAGACGAAGGATATTTTAATTATGCAACTGATTTGGGAACGATAGGCTATAATTCTATCTCTACTTCGGATGTCAAAATATTAGCATATTGGCAAAAACTTTACGCAGGTATCAACAGGGCTAATTTTTTACTGGCTAACGTGGATAATACAAGCATTGATATTACCGATTCAGTAAGGAATGTCATCAAAGGATCGGCTTTGTTTTTAAGAGGCTATTATTATTATATGTTAGTAACGAAGTTTGGTGGGGTGCCTTTGGTTTTGGCACCAACTGAATCAGGTGATGCCGAGAATGTGCAAGTGGCTCGTGCATCTGCCAAGGAGGTTTATGAGCAAATCGTAACCGATATGGAAACTGCCGCTGATATGGTGCCGTCCGCAGAGCAAGTGCAATACGGTGGTTATGTCAGCCAGTCGGCAATATGGGGCATATTGGCACGCGTCTGTCTGCATGAGGCAGGAAGTCCCGTCAATGAAACTTCGCGATATGCCGATGCGGCTACTTATGCTCAGAAAGTCATCAATACGGGAATGCATGAACTGGATACTTCCTATCAACAGATTTTTGTCAATTATGCACAGGATCTATATGACATTAAGGAAAGTATTTGGGAAGTGGAGTTTTATGGTAACAATACAGGTGTTTATACCGCTACGGCTGGAATGGTAGGCAGGAACAATGGAATAAAATATACTGGAACCGCGGCTGATTTTGGCTATTCGATTGGAGTAATTTACACAACCCAGTGGTTGTATGATTTATATGATGAAGATGATATACGCAGGGATTGGGCTATAGCGCCATATCGTTATGTCGCTGATACGATTCAATATTTCTCAAGTTCCACGAATGTTCTGCAACGCAATGCTGGAAAGTTTCGCAGAGAATATGAAACACTATTGCCTAAAAGTACTGCCGCGACGCCACAAAATTTTCCATTGCTGCGTTATTCTGATGTTTTGCTAATGTATGCCGAGGCAGAAAATGAAGTAAACTCTGGACCTACGGACGAAGCATATGAAGCAATTAATCAAGTAAGAAGGCGAGCGATGGGTGTGGACATATATACGTCCAACTCTTCGGTGGATTTATCCTCTATGAGTTATGCTACGTTTAAGGCAGAGATTAAAGATGAACGAGCTAGGGAATTGTGCTTTGAGGATTTGCGGAGGGATGATTTAATTCGTTGGGGCGATTATTATACCAATATGAAAGTACGATTGTTAGAAGTGTCTTCAACCAGCACAACAACTTATCTTACCTATTTCCTGCAATATTTTGGCAATGTGGGAATCCGAGATGTTTTATGGCCTATACCATCTTATGAACTCGGTGTAAACGCAAAACTCGTACAGAATGACGGGTGGTAAAATTATAGTTGTTTTTAGCTTGTAACTACTTTGATAATTCTTGTAAAACAACGTGAAATGAAATATGTATCTTATATAATAATTTTTATAGCTATTTTGGCTGGTTGTCATAAAGCTTTTGAGGTGACGGAGCCATCTTTTGAAGTGTCGACCAATACGCTTACGGTAAAAGTCGGGGATTCGGTTATATTTTATTTAGAGGGAAATCCGGATATTATTACCTTTTATTCTGGTGAGATAGGTAATGATTATGCGTATGTTGACCAAGATAGAATTCTGCCTACCGATTCAGTATTGGTTTCTTTTCAGTCGCAGGTGCGTAGCCAGTCGGGAACTTCTGCTACTTATTGTCAGGATAGCCAGTTCCATGTGTGTGTGTCCAAGGATTTAGTTTTTTCTGGGACTACGGCGAGTGATTCTGCACAAAGTGTACAGAATGCGACTTGGGAAGATATATCTGACAGGTTTACGCTTTGTACGTTGGAATGTAGCAGCACCACGGCTTATGCGTCATCTGGAACGGCCAATATTGTGGATTTGTTTGAGACGGAAGTTCCGCTTTATTTTGCTTTCCGGTATATCAATAAACCTAATGCCGAATATGGAAATGCCAACATATGGCGTTTTTCCTCTTTTACCATGGCGTCCGTAACCGATTCGTCCGGATCTGCGACAATGACCGATCAAGCAAATGCCGGCTGGGTACCTGTTTTTATCGGTGATGGTTGGGATGCAACACGGTTTACTAACACGGGTAGTATCATTACGATGCGCGGTTATACAACCAATACAATTGATCAGGAACTTTGGTGTATTGCCAATCCTGTGGAGATTACGGATACTAATCTCGGACATGAATATGGGATTGGTATTAAGTCGGTTGGAGACGCACCTTTAACAAGTTATGGTCATCAATTTAACGAGGCTGGAGTTTACACGGTAACATTTGTGGCAGCCAATTCAAGTGTCTATGGCAGAAAGGAAGTTGTTCGGCAATTGCAAATAACCGTTACGGAATAGCGAATATTAAATGGCTTGTTATTATAATATCGATGAAATGAAAAGAATATATGTTGTTTGTTTTTTGGGGGTAGTGTTTTGTTTTGCATTAGTTGGTAAAGCGCAACTTGTAAATCCTTTTCCCAAAACAGCAGGTACGGTTGTCTTTGAGTCGAAAAGTGATCCGATTAAGAAGAAAGTAGCTTCTCCAAGTTTAGTGATATTAGCCAATGGAGATTATTTAGTTTCCCATGATTATGACAAGGGTGTAAGCATACATATATCAAAAGATCAAGGCAAGACATGGAAGCCGTTGTCTCAGGTTGCTCCGCTGTTATGGGCTACGATATTTGAGCATCACGGCAACGTGTATCTGATGGGCGTTACAAAAGGTTGGGGCAATATAGTTATATATAAATCGCAGGACAATGGTAAAACATGGTCGAATCCAGTGGACGACAATTCCGGCATCATTGCAAAGGGAATGTTTCATACCGGACCAGTTCCCGTAGTAGTACACCATGGAAAGATATGGAGAGCTTATGAAGAGGCGTTTGATGTCAACAACAGAAGGGACTTCCATGCGTTTGCCGTTTGTGCGGATGAAAATGCAGATTTGCTCAAGGCTTCCAGTTGGCAGCGTACAACAAGCATACGTTTCGAGGAGAAATGGATCAATGCTAAACAACCTAATTGGCTCGAAGGAAACATAGTGGTTACTCCCGATGACAAGTTAGTCGATTTTATACGATTGGAAACATGGTCAGGCAAAGGGGTGGGATATGCGATAGAAGGTGCGGCAAAAGGAAAACCAAGGGACGAGATTGCCGCCGTTATTGATATTGACGAAACGGAAATGAAAATGCGTTTTGCAGATGAGCCGCGCAATTTTGTTCATTTTCCTGGTGCGGAATCTAAGTTTACGATTCATTATGATCCTGTTTCTAAATTGTATTGGACTATCACCAATAAAATATCTTCTTTTATAGATACAGATCAAACCTACAATGGCAACTGGCATCAAAGGAATGTACTGGTATTGATGAGCTCCAAAGATTTACAGCATTGGGACATTAGGAAGAAGATACTGCGTTATAATGAGGGGGCACATTTAAGAACATGGGATACATTTGGTTTTCAATATGTTGACTGGTCTTTTGAGAAGGATGATATTGTATTCGTAAGTCGGACATCGTGGTATGGCTATAGGTATCATGATGCAAATATGATTACTTTCCATCGCATCAAAGATTTTAGGAACAGCAATGCCAATAAAGAACCGGAGGATTTAAAAAAATATACCGTACATCCTAATCTTTTGACGATTCCTGTAAATGAATTGTCGGAATCCACATTTTCCATAGATAGATTCAAGCTGGATATTAAAGTAGGTGGTGGTTTGCAGCAAGTATCTCCCGGAAAGTTTGAAATACAAGGCCCTAAAAAAATAACTAAGAACGTTGAGCAGACGTTGAAGGCGGGGAGATATTTTGATATTCATTTGTCCAATGAGGATGTTCCGTATTTTTCTTTGGAAACATTGGGTTACATTCCTTTTTCTAACAACAAGAATGTGAAGTTAAAATGGGAGTATAGTATTGACGGAAACAGATTTTTTCCCATTACAGGATATTATATACCCGTCGAAAATGTATCGGACAAGATTGTACCTGAACCTACTTTTTACTTACAGGTATATAAAGAGTTGAACAAGGTTAGTGGTAGAAATGGAGTGACAATAAGATGCCATGTCGTGAATATGGACGGGAGTTCAGCGTTCATCCAATTTTTGGAAAATGTAAAGTTTGGAGGAAGGGTATTACAGTGATTGATATAACTGATAAATATACATCTGAACAGAATATTGATTTAAAAATTATAAATAGAACGGCTATGTGGAATTACATTCGCTTATTGTGGTTGTCCGGGCTTGTGCTTACTATGAATTACAAAGCTCGATGCGAGGTTGTTTTGCCCGCTATTTTTTCGGATGGGATGGTATTGCAGCAACAGTCCAAAGTTCCGATATGGGGAAAGTCTGACAAGAAAACAGTATCGGTCGTCACGTCCTGGAACAATAAAAAATACAATGTCTCTGTGAATGCCGATGGCACATGGAAGGTGTTGCTTAAAACTGGCAAGTCGGGAGGTGCTTTTACGATTAAAATCAGCGACGGTGGTAGCGAAAGAAATATATCCAATGTATTATTGGGCGAGGTTTGGTTGGCTTCTGGGCAGTCTAATATGGAAATGCCATTAAAGGGTTTTAAAAACGCACCTGTCAATAATTCGGAAGAAGTGATTAAAAAATCCTCGAACGCGAATATCCGTTTCTTTAATGTCGAGAATAAGAGTTGGGCGAAACCTCTGGATGATGTTTCCGGTCAATGGTTATCTGTGTCGCCAGCCACTGCATCGGGTTTCAGTGCAGCAGCCTATTTCTTTGCACTGGAACTATATAAAAAAATGAATGTTCCTGTTGCGATTGTGGAATCTGATTGGGGAGGTACGGTCGTACAGGCTTGGATGAGTGCGGATGATTTAAAATCATTTCCGGAGGTACAAGTCAAGTCTTTTGCAGACTCTGCTTATAGCTTTAAAAATGAACCGACAGGGTTGTACAATGCCATGATTCATCCAATAGCAGGCTATGGCATTAAAGGAGCTATTTGGTATCAAGGTGAGCAGAACCGTGATGAGCCTACCCTATACCGAAAACTTTTTCCGGCGATGGTAAAGCAATGGCGCAGTGAATGGGGGATTGGCAATTTCCCTTTTTATTACGTTCAGATTGCGCCTTATATTTATAAAGACCCCAACAAATTACCTGAAAAACTCACCAAGCTGAAACCTTTTGTTCCTTATCTGAGAGAAGCCCAATTACAGTCCGAAACCGTTATTCCCAATTCAGGTATGGCTGTGTTGACGGACGTTGGCGATGAATCGAATATCCATCCGCCAGACAAGGAGACTGTTGGGAAACGTTTATCTTTCATTGCATTGGCGAAGACTTATGGTTTTAAAAATATTCCGTATTCCGGTCCTGTTTATAAGTCAATGAAAATAGAGGGGAATACTATTTTACTTGCTTTTGAAAATGCGGATGGGCTGTATTTAAAAAACAATTCGTCTTCTAATTTTGAAGTGGCGGGGAGTAATAAAGTTTTTTATCCGGCAACGGCGGTAGTGGAAGGGCAGACCGTTCGGGTAAGTAGCAAGCAGGTCGCTAATCCTGTGGCGGCACGTTATGCCTTTGACGCTTGGACAGTCGGAGATTTGTTTAATAAAAACCAACTTCCGGCATCGTCATTTAGGACAGACGATTGGAACATGGAAGACGTGAAGCAGATCCCGTTCGCGTCAAAGGAAACGAAATAGATTATTCGGGTAATGACAAACATGTATTCAAGAGTACGGTGGCCTGGGTAATCTCTGCCCCAATACAATTGGATTAGAAATATACAGAATGTCAATGTTATATAGCTTAATGTAAATAAATTAGATATGATATGCAGAATGTGTCACTACTTTCGAATCTTAATGTCGCATTGCCTGTTGTGGTTGGAGAGTTATTAATGGGAGCAAGATATAGTACGGATTTTATTTTCCGAATCCCAATGTTATCAATGCTTTCAGAATTACAAATGCGTACTAATTTACTAAACGATTAATATGTGTTTAAAAAGAAGTAATGCAAGATTTATAAACGCTGATAGTTAATATCGAAACAATGAAAAATTTAATCGCAATAATATTCTCAGGAATGATTTTCATAAGTGAAAAATCATATAGTCAGGATGTTGTACCTGGCGCAGTTGTCTGTCATCAATCCGCTTCTACCAGAAAGTATATCGGTTCGCCCAGTCTGGTTATTCTGCCCAATGGTGATTATGTGGCATCCCATGATTATTTCGGACCCGGCAGTTCCGAATTTGTGCAGGCGGAAACGGAAGTTTTCAGGTCGTCTGACAAGGGAAAAACGTGGAAAAAGGTCAGCGGCATTATCGGTGCTTTTTGGTCCAGTCTGTTTGTGAACAAAGGGAAGCTGTACCTTATTGGTCCCGACCGTCATCACGGCACGGTGTTGATTCGTTGTTCCGAAGATGGTGGCGTTACTTGGACTCAACCGACCGGAGAGAGCAATGGTTTGCTGCTAAAGGGTATGTTCCATTGCGCCCCGATGCCCGTGGTTGCATATAAAGGTCGTCTGTGGCGTCCCATGGAAACGGCGCATGGACCAATTCTCGAATGGGGCAAACGTTACGGTGCGATGGTAATGTCGGCTCCTGTGGATGCCGATCTGTTAAATGCCAAGTCTTGGCAGACCAGTAGTGTGATGTATTATGACAGCACTTATCTGAACGGGCATTTTGGCGGTTGGCTTGAAGGTAATTTTGTTGTGGACAAGGACGGACAGATGTGGGATATCCTGCGTGTGGACGACAAAAGTAGCTTTGACGAGAAAGCGGCGATGGTTGCGTTGTCGCCTGATGGAAAAACATTAAGTTTTAATCCCTCAACAGGCTTTATACCGTTTGAGGGCGGCAGCAAAAAGTTTGTAGTGAAATACGACAGCGTTTCGCAGTGTTATTATACATTGGTGAATACAATTCCCACAAAATACAGGGAGCAGTATCCAAAACGGAATCCTTCGTCTTTTCGAAATGTGTTGGTATTGCGTAAGTCCAATGATTTAAAGCATTGGCAGGAAGTCAGGGTCGTATTGGATCACCCGGACGTATTGAAACATGGTTTTCAATATGTGGACTGGTTGTTTGATGGCAATGATATTATTGTGTTGTCCCGAACGTCCTATTTCGACGGCAAGGAAGATGCACACAACAACCATGATGCAAATTTTCTTACTTTTCACCGGATTGAACGTTTCAGGGATTTGAAATAAGCATATTTGAAGATGTTCCGTATTTTATTATTTTCGATAACGGGTATTTGTATGGCAATGGACAGTTGTGTTTCAACTATTAGACAAAAGAAAATCGTGCAGTTGACGCATTCTGCAAGCGGACATACGCTGCACCACAACGGTGTGTTTTCCAAGGACGGTCGATGGGTCGTGTACGACGGTCGGAACGATGACACGGCAATCGGTCAGACTACCACAATAGGCGTTGTTGACTTGCGGACAGGTGCGGAAAAAATCATTTACCGCACACAAAATTCTTCCGAATATGGCCCCGGCGTTGGTGCCGCTTCATTTAGCCCGACAACCGACAAGGTTATTTTTATTCATGGCTTGCCCGATGCCGACAAGGGAAAACCTTATGCGTTTACGAGGCGGACAGGCGTGGCGGTGGATTTGGAAAATCCATTTGTACCTATCAACGTGGATGCGCGCGATGTCACCTTTCCCTATACGCCAGGTAGTCTGCGCGGCGGTACACATTCGCATTGTTGGAGTGCGGATGGACGGTTGATCAGTTTTACGTATAACGATGAATTGGTGGAATCTGATTTAAGGACGGTCGGCATCATGTTCGACACCGGAAATCCCGTGCGTGTCGATGCACATAGTGGCAACAATAATGGTACATGTTATGCAGCTATTGTCGCGGATGTCGTGGCGCATCCTCGCAGCGGTTCTGACGAAATCAGTAAGGCTTTTGACGAATGTTGGGTAGGAGAGAAGGGCTACATCGATGCCCAAGGTAAAAATGTTCCTTATGCCATTGCCTTTCAGGGAAACACCAAAAATGCAAAAGGGAAAACCATAACAGAAATCTATATCGTCGATATTGACTCTGCGGCGATACTGCATGACCAGAGTGCCGTCGGTGGTTTGGGTGAGCGTCCCCATGTTCCCAACGGTATCCGTCAGCGCAGAATCAGTAGGACGGCGCGTGGTCTTTCGTCCACCGTGCGTCATTGGCTTCGTGCCTCCAACGATGGTCGGTATGTCTATGCGTTGGCAGAGGACGACAAAAAACGCACACAGGTTGTCCGGTGTGAAATCAACTCAGGAAAATTAGATTACCTTACACGAAATGATTTTTCCATAACAAGTCCTTTTAATCTAAGCCCCGATGGAAATAAAATCGCTTTTGCAGGCCAGAATGATGTGTACCTGCTCGATGTGAATACCCATGAATTGAAGCAGCTTACCCATCATAAACCCCTTGATGGAAAGATCGCAGGCGCTCCCTGTTTTTCACCAGACGGCAAAATAATATTATTTAACCAATACTTGCCGGACGAAAATAAAAACCAGTTTTTACAGATTCTTGCGGTCTTATTATGATAATATAGTATAATACAATGTAAATAAATTGTAAAAGAAACAGCCTTGCCTGTTGTATTTTAGAAGGTGCCATATACTCGCTATTCATGCTGCAAATGCTGACTTCAACAGGAGGGCTGCGGTGACCGCAGGAGCAATTTTGTATGGATACAGGCGTAAATGTTTTTGGGTGTAAAATATTATTCCTAACTTGAGCATTAGTGTGATTGCTTGATTTTCTTTTCAATAAAAAAATCTTGAAAGTTTTAAGACCTGAACTTGGGCACGAAATTTTTTCATGTCCTGTTGAACAGGCAGGTAAACTAAAAAAACGAATGAAAGCCTATTTTCACAAGGTATCCAGGCCTTTTCAAAGCAGCTTTGTAGTAAGGCATGATGTGGTTTCCAACTTCGGAAAACCCGTTCACTATCATTCCGATCTGGAATTGCACCTCACTTTAAAAGGAGATGGTGTGCGTTTTATAGGCGATAAAGTTTCTAATTTTGAACCGGGAGAGATACTGCTGCTGGGAGAAAACCTGCCCCATGCGTGGCATGCCAGGGAAAAGACGAATCTCGAAGTGGAAGCAATCGTTTTTCAGTTCACGAAAAACTGTTTTGGAAATGACTTTTTTTCATTGCCCGAGTTGGTGCATATTCAGCATCTTTATGGAACGGCTAAAAAAGGGCTTCAATTGTATGGCGAATGCAGGCAGCGGGTGGAAGCTTTAATGTTGAAGGGCGTGACTGCAGGGAACTTTGAGCGCATCCTTATTTTACTGGAAATCCTTAACCTGATCGCAGGCTCTAAAGAGTTTACAACTATATCTTCAACTGAACTGGAATATAAGGGTAATGCTGATGATGCCCGCCGGCTTGATAAAATATATGCCTATACGCTCGAGAATTTTAAAAAGGACATCAGTCTTTCTGAAATGGCAGCGGTAAGTAACCTGAGCGTTACCTCGTTTTGCCGCTATTTTAAAAATGCCACTAAAACTACTTACTTTGATTTTCTTATACAGGTCAGGGTGAATTTTGCCTGCCAGATGATCATAGAAGATAAATACTCTATAGCTGCAATATGTTTTGAATGTGGATTCAATAATGTCGCAAATTTTTACCGGCATTTTAAGAAAGTGATCGGAATGACCCCTGTTGAATACAAACGAAAGTATTCTAAAGATATGGCGGCCTGATCTTACTTTATCTCAAACAAATCCTTCAACTCCTTATTACTCAGGTTGCCGATCCAGTTTTCGCCGGTGGCTACCGTCATTTCGGCGAGGGCCTTCTTGGATTGAATCATTTCATTGATGCGCTCTTCAAAAGTATTTTTGGTAATAAACCGATGCACCATCACATTGTTTTTCTGCCCAATGCGGTAAGCCCTGTCCGTTGCCTGCGCTTCCACAGCGGGGTTCCACCAAAGATCATAGTGGATAACATGGTTGGCTGCGGTTAAATTTAATCCCGTACCGGCAGCCTTGAGCGATAAAATAAAAATCTTATCGGCATGGTTATGCTGAAAACTTTCTACCATTTCTTTGCGCTGTTTAATGCTGCACCCGCCATGATAAAACAACGGGGCTTCTTTATAGCGCTCCGTTATAAAATGCTGCAGCATCTTTCCCATTTCGGTAAACTGTGTAAACAGCAATACCTTTTCCCCGCTTTCCACAATGCTGTCTAATTTTTCAAATAACAATCCCAGCTTTCCGCTTTGCGATGCATCCAGGCGGTTATTTTTCAGAAACTGAGCCGGGTGATTGCATATTTGTTTTAAAGCCAGTATCATTTGTAATACTAATCCCTGCCGCACAAACAATCCTTTTTTATCAGTGGCGTCAATCGCTTCAATTTCTTTCAGCGCTTCTTCCAGCGTTTTTTCATAGAGGCTGGCCTGGTTGGGCACTAAAGTGCTGAAACTGTCCATCTCTATTTTATCCGGCAAATCGCTGATAATGGTTTTGTCCGTTTTCAGGCGGCGCATCATAAACGGCGTTGTTACTTTCTTCAGCTTATCTGCAACAGTTGCGTCATTATATGTTTCAATAGGCGATGCAAAATTTTCCTGAAATTCTTTCACATTGCCCAACAGCCCCCGGTTGCTGTAATCCATAATGCTCCACAGTTCGCTCAGCCGGTTTTCAACCGGTGTGCCGCTCATGGCAATAAAGTTGTCGGCGCCTATACTCTTAATGGCTTTGGCCTGCGCGGTATCGTAATTTTTAATATGTTGGGCTTCATCTATCACTAAGGTATGCCAGCCATGTTTTTTTAATTTAACGGCTTCAGTGCGCATAATACCGTAAGACGTTAACAATATATCAAAGCCCTTAGCCAGTTTGCGGCTGCTTCCGTGATAAAGATGTGTTTTTAATGTCGGGGCAAATTTTTCTATTTCCGCCTGCCAGTTGGTAAGTAGTCCGGTGGGGGCCACCACCAATATTTTCTTATCGTTTAAAAAGCCTTCTTCTTTATATTTTGCTAAGGTGGTAATAACCTGCAGCGTTTTTCCTAACCCCATGTCATCGGCAATTACAGAGCCAAAACCTATCTGCGCATTGCGGTACATCCACGAAAAGCCACGTTGCTGATAGGGGCGAAGGGTAGCCTTCACCGATTGGGGTAGCGGAATTTCCTTTACTTCGGAAAGCGTTTTAATTAAATCGCTTACTTCATTGGTAAGCTCAACTTTAGCGCCGAAATAATCGCCGCTTAAAGCAGTGCGCAGCAATTGAAAAGCAGACAGATCCTGTGGTGCTGAAAAATGCTTATGCAATTTTTCCAGGTCGTCTTTATTAACATAAATATATTGTGATTTGTATTTGAGAAGGGTGTCGGATTGCTTTAACAGTTTCCTGAAATCCTTTTCGTCCATCAGTGAATCCCCTACGGCAACCTGCCAGTCAAAGTCCAGCAACTGGTCTAAGCGCAGAAATGATTTGCCTTTCTTCTTTTTCACCTTCATACTCACTTTCGGCTTCAGGATGTTCTGTAAAGATTTTGGAAGCAGGATATCGATATCCAATAATCTGATCACCGGGATCATCTGCATCAGGAAAGGCGAAAAAGTTGCCATATCCATTTCCATCACATGCTCGCCTTTTGTATTGATGTATTGGTTCAGACCGGGAATAAAATCGATCAGGTGCGCCAGCGATTGCAATACTTCAAAACGCTGTTGGTTAAATTTGTTAAGCGTAAGCACATCGCGAAGCGTGTGGGGCGGTGTGTTGGCATGGGCGCCGGTAAATACATTTATATATGTGAGAAATTTATCATTGGTGGTTTCGGATATTACCACTTGCGGACGATGTTTGCCCTGTGTGATATAATATTTCTGTAACCAGGATTGGATGCCGCCGCTGAGGGCGTCTTCTCCCGGCAAATGAAAACCGTATTTTTTCTTTCGGAAAAAAAGGTTCATAAAAACATCATCGCTGTCATTTTCTTCAAAAAGATGCACCAGCTCTGTTATAAATAAGGAAAGCAGGTTAACGCCGCCATCTTTGTTTATTTCTTTTTCTGTTTTTCGGGATTGCCACCAAAATATTTCGGGTGGAAGGATGGAGGATATTTTTCCTACCAGTATCCTTACATCTTTACTTACCAATGCCGGCAGCCAGCGTACCGCATACTGCCTGTCGGGGTGCTGTACAATTTGCGGCACTATGGCGCCATTGGCGGTTAAATGCAGCGCCAGGTGAAACAGGGTATGTAATGCAGCGGTGGAGGGCTGGTAGTCCAATGTTTTATTAGCCGGGATATGTATCAGTTGCGAAATAAATTGCGGTATCGAAAAATCTGCATCATTCACCCATACCTTCGACTGGTACAGCTCATTAATCGTAACTTTATTTTTGCTGTGCGTATTGAGGGCGGGTTGCTCCTTTATGGCGTGGTGCAGCACTTTTTCTAAGCCTATTTTTCCCTGTAATATGCGTCGCCCGTTACGTACAATCCGGTGGAGCGATGCTTTATATTTATCTTTAAAATTGGTTTTGCCTGTATAAAAAACAGGGTTTTCCGACAGTAGTGAAATTAGTGGCTCGTGCAGGGGCGACAAGGAAGCAAACGACAATTTTTCATAAGACTTGGCATCGTCAAATTCGGGCTTTTTCTTAGTCGGCTTTTTTTCTTTATCAAAGTATAGATCGGTAAGCGCCGGAATGGCGGTTTGCTCTTTGGTAACCAACAGGCCGCGGTTGTTCAGTTCCTGTATCAGGTCGATATTATGCAGGCTGAAAACGAGGAAAGGATTGTTATCAATCTCGGCGCATACTTTGTAAATGACGGCGGCAAGATGTTTGCAGGGCACCGCCCAGTCGGGGCAGTTGCATTGCATTTTAAAATCGGTCCACTGCCGGGGAAACACTTTTAGCCCCTGCGCTTCGGCAATACTCAATACTTCGGGGTCTAATTCCCGGTTCAGCAATTTGGAAATGATAACCGGTTTGGCCGCCAACGCATCTATAAAAAGGCTCAGATCGGGGTCGAAAAAAGGAGGCAGAATGATATCCACATTGTACGGTGTGGGTTGACTGCCCGCCACTTTTGCATGAATGCGATTGTTGTTAATGTTAAGTTTTGTAACCGCGCCTTTGCGGGCATAGCTGCTGCCACGGGGCAGGCGGTTACTGTAATCTATATTGTTTAATGAATTGAGCCACTGTTGTCCCCACCAGGTTTTACCAAATTGCGACATAAATAATTTTTTATTTACTGCTGCGCAAAATACACCAAATTAAAAAGGCCAATTCATTAGTTTTTAAACTATTTATTAAGACTGTAAAAAATATTTGTCAATGTTAAAAAAATTAGTATTTTGCACTAAAAATATTAGTTATGTCGGTAGCTAACAAAAACCTGAAGTATTTAAGAAAGCTCAGAGGTTGGACACAGGACGAATTTGCAAATAAGTTAAACATCAAACGGTCGCTGCTGGGCGCTTACGAAGAAGAACGCGCAGAACCCCGTATAGAGGTGCTGGAAATTATTTGCGATATGTTTAAACTGACGCTGGATGAATTGCTGAGAAAAGATCTTAGCATTGAGATCAATACCGGTAATTACCTGGCAAAAAGGCGGGCATTGAAATTGTCTCATACAGTTACCCAAATTCCTTTCGTGCCGGTAAAAGCCGCAGCCGGTTACCTGGCGGGTTACGCAGACCATGAGTTTATCGATGAGCTGAACACTTTTACATTGCCTATGCTAACAGGTGGCAATTACAGGGCTTTTGAGATCATCGGGGATTCTATGCTGCCCACGCCCAGCGGTTCTGTGATCGTAGGGGAGAAGGTAGAGGCTATTGATACGCTTAAAAACAATACGGCCTGTATACTGGTATCGCGTAGTGAGGGGATTGTGTACAAGCGTATCCAAAAAAACGGCAAGACTAAGAATAAGCTTACTCTTGTGAGCGATAATCCCAGCTTTCAGCCCTACACCATTAATTCGGATGAGGTGCTGGAAATGTGGGAAGCCCAGTATATCATTTCTAAAACCAATACTTCTCAAAACTGGAATGTGGGGCAATTAGTGAATATGGTTGCTAATCTGCAGCAACAGGTAGACGGCATGAAAAAGAAAATGAATTGAGTAAATAATCACTGTTAGAAACAAACAACAAACATCTTTTCCCAATATGAGTAAATTGATAATTTTAGCAGGACTGCCGGGAACAGGAAAAACAACACTGGCAAGCCACCGTTCAGTTTGAGCTAAAAATAAAGAATGAGGAGCTTCATAAAAGCCGTATAGAAAACCGAAAACCAGATATTGATACTCTAAAAATGCCTGCCTGGAAGGATGTAATTGAACGGGAATATGAAGAATGGAAACAGGAGTTAGACGGGGAACGATTTGAAATTTGGACAGACGATATGGACAATGCCTTTGAAGCCTGTTTAAAAATAATCTCTGAAAAAATTAACCAACATTAGGAATAGAAGTTAGCTTTCATCCTGGAATACATAAAAGTTTATCGCAATCCTGCCAAAAGAGAGGGGTAGGGGAGCCTGCCCGCTGTGGCGGGTGAGGTCTTGCTACGAAAAACTTTTATGCACCCTTCACCCTGCGTAAAGTATTGATTTAAAGAAAAAAATGCTATATTCATTGAATTTTAGAGGCTGTTCATTGTTATTAATCTTATCTTAACAACAACGGTCTGATGAAACAAAAAGAACTAATTGCTTAGAGAAGCCGCTGCAAGGCGGCTTTTTTTACATTGAAAACACCTGTTATGTATTATGATATGGCTTTACCGTTTATAATTTTTTAGTTGCAGTGCTGTAATAAAGGTTACAATTTAATAAAAAGAAAATAATTTTATCGCAAACAAGTTTTATATATGAATCGATGTTTTATCCTGGTGTTTACTGTTTTACTGGCAGGTACCGCCAGCGCCCAGCAGGCAAAGCTGACCTATGATGATTACAGGAAAGCAGAGCAATTTATGGGTTATAACCTTTCAAAGTATGTTGACTGGGCCAGGCCTTATCCTAACTGGATTGACGGAGATAAATTCTGGTACAGGAGCGGGAATAATCTATTCCTTATTGATCCTGAAAAGAAATCAAAAACAATTGCCAGTACGCCCCCGGCAGCTCAGCAGAAAATGCTGAAGAAAGTATCCCGGGGATGGGAAACAATAAAAACGGTGACTGCTCCCGACGGTAAGAAAGAGGTTTTTATAAGGGATTGGAACCTGTGGGTGAGGGACCTGGAAACGAAAAAAGAAATACAGCTTACCACAGATGGCGTTAAGGATTATGGTTATGCAACCGATAACGCTGGCTGGAAACACAGCGATGCACCGATCGTTAGCTGGTCGCCCGATTCAAAAAAAATTGCAACTTTCCAGCAGGATCAGCGTAATGTAGGTGATATGTATCTCGTAACTACAAATGTAGGCGCTCCGAAATTGCTGCAATGGAAATATCCTTTACCGGGTGATCCGCATATTGCAATGATCCGCCGCGTAATTATAGATGTGGATAATAAAAAAGTGATCTCCTTAAATATTCCTCCCGATCCGCACAGGGCCACTATGAGCGATGATATAGCCAGCAGTGGTACATTCGATGATATAGACTGGGCGCCGGACGCTTCAGAAATGGCTTTTGTTTCTACATCAAGAGATCACAAAAATGAAAAGGTCCGGATAGCCAATGCCGCCACCGGTTCGGTAAAAGAAGTATTTGAGGAAACTGTAAAAACACAGTATGAGTCGGGCAGGGATGCAATCAACTGGCGGTATCTTCCCGGAACCAGCGAGATTATATGGTATTCTGAAAGAGATGACCGGGGACATTTATATTTATACGACAGCAAAACAGGCAGGCTTAAAAACCAGATCACCAAAGGCGATTGGATTGTAGGGCAGTTATTGAAGATCGATGAAAAAAACAGGGTACTTTACTTCACAGGATATGGTAAAGAAAAAGAGAATCCTTATTTTGGATATTTATATAAGATCGGTTTTGATGGTAAAGGGCTTACGCTGCTAACCCCGGAAACCGGCGATCACGATATTACCTTTTCTCCGTCCGGTAATTATTTTATAGATGTGTATTCCCGGCCCGATATGCCCCAGGTTGCTAATTACAGAAGTGTTGAGGGGACGCTGATCACAGAGCTGGAGAAAGCGGATATTTCCAGGCTGAAAGCAACCGGCTGGAAACCTCCGGTGCCGGTAACAATAAAAGCGGCGGATGGTGTTACAGATATTTATGGACTGGTGTTTACACCAACGAAAATGGATCCTTCCAAAAAATATCCCGTAATTGATTATATCTATCCCGGTCCCCAGGGCGGAAGTGTGGGGCATTGGGGCTTTTCGGCAGCGCGCGGCGATAACCAGGCCTTAGCCGAGCTGGGATTTATTGTAGTGGTGATAGAAGGTACCGGCAATCCTCTCCGCTCAAAAAGTTTTCACGATGCCAGCTATGGTAATATGGCAATTAATACGTTGCCCGACCAGGTAGCAGCGATCAGGCAATTATCGGCAACCTATCCTATGGATACTGCGCGGATAGGCATCTGGGGACATAGCGGAGGCGGTTTTGCTACAGCAGCGGCTATGTTTAAATATCCCGACTTTTTTAAAGTGGGTATTGCGGAATCGGGCAACCATGACAACAGGAATTATGAGGATGACTGGGGCGAACGGTATAATGGTTTAACAGCGAACAGTGATTATGCAGCCCAGGCAAACCAGCTGTATGCTGGAAACCTGAAGGGTAAACTGATGCTGGCCCACGGTATGATGGATGATAATGTACCGCCTTATAATACGTTGCTGGTAGTAGAGGCGCTGGAAAAAGCTAATAAGGATTACGACCTGGTGATCTTCCCTAACAGTGCGCATGGGTATGGTCCTTATTCAGGATACATGATGCGCCGGCGCTGGGATTATTTTGTAAAGAACCTGTCTGGTACCGAACCGCCAAAAGAATATTTAATGGGGGTGAAATAAGCGTGCAGGTAAAAAAGGATCGTCACCCCGATACGAAGTGAGGGGTCTGCCTCTTTTCAGCAGAAAAAAAAATTTCTCTTCGGTTTCTGAAAGAAACCTCATCGAAATGACGAAAATGGAAGTACCTGGCCGTATGAAGCGTCCTTGCTTCATACCAATATGCTATCGCCTCCGGGGCGATTTGTGTGTACTTAATAAAACCAGCATTAGCTCCTTATTTCCCTGCGCATGAAAAGGTAGTAGGTAAGCGCAAAACAAACCATAGTGGCGGCAAGTAATCCGCTAAGCTGTGGCCATACAATCATCAGGCTTTCTTTAAAAGGTAAAGGTGAGGGGATGGCCCTTGCCATTTGCTCCATCGTCAGCGGGCCCAGGCTGCGAACAGAGGGCATCAGCAGGGTGGTAGTAGCATCTGTGTACAACTGGCTGGGCGCCACGCGCAGCAGGGTCAGGATAAATTCGTTATAAGATTGTATCTGGGCCTGTGTAAGAAAATCAGGATCGGGAAGAAATGCCCTTACAATAAGATTCACCACGATCTGGTAAAAAATAGTAAAAAATAACCATATACCAATAGCCGTAAGCGCTGAAGTAGCTGCCTGCCTGAATTTTACCGACAATAAGATCGATAAGCTTAACCAGAACGCTACATATATAATTGTAAGCACTATAAAAGCCATGATGCGCAAAAATTCCTGGGGCTCAATACGCACCCCGGTCATTAACAGTCCCCCGCCGATCATTAATAAGGCCAGCGCAAAAAATAAGGTACTGATTACAATTAAGGCGCCGGCAAATTTTGACAGCAACAGGTTGTCCCTGTATATAGGTTGTGCGATCAGCCTGGTAAGCGTACCACCGTTTTGCTCGGCATTAACGGCATCAAATCCCAGGCTGATACCGAGCAGCGGGCATAAAAAGCTTAAAAAAACATGAAAAGGCGGAATGGAATTATCCGTAGTGGTCAATAGTTTCAGGTATAAAAAAGCATGATCCGGATCACTTACATTGGCTAAAGCGGTTTTCAGGTTGCTCAGCGATACATACATCGACGCACAAAAGGTAAGCACAATCAGTGAGAGCAAAACAATAAAACGCCAGCTGCGTATATGATCAGCTATTTCTTTATGAACCATTACCCAAAACGGGCTATTGGTGGTTGCTTTAGCTTTTTTTAAATCTGTTAAAGACAGATCTTTTACGGAAGCTGCCTGACTTGTCATTAGTTATATTTTCTGTTAAGTTGTTTTCAAAATATTTTTGATAGATATCATCCAGTCCATATTCCTTTTTCTGTACGCCCATTACATCAAATCCTTTTTCCACAAAAAAACGAACGATCTCCGGCGTTACATCCTTATTGCCGGAGATTTCTATCTTATTGTTGTTTACAATTACCTGTTGAATGCCTTCTTTCTGAAGCAGTTCAGGCTCCAGGTTCCACGGCTGTGGAATATTATTTTTTACGGTAACAGCGGTAGCGTGGGTTTCCCTTTTAAAAAGATTATCAGAAAGGGTATTGATATTGCCTTCTACCAGCAATTTGCCCTCCACAAAAATGCCTACCCGGTCGCATACCTGCTGTACATGATGTAAGTGGTGCGAAGACAGCAATACCGTTAACCCCTGCTGCCTGCTTAGCTGTTTTATCAATACCAGGAACTCTTTTACCCCGCTGGGATCAATGCCCAGCGTAGGCTCATCTAATATAATCACTTCGGGGTCCTTAATAAGCACATCTGCAAGTCCCAGCCGTTGCTTCATTCCCCGCGAATAGGTGCCTGTTTTTTTATGTATATCATTTGCTAACCCCACCAGTTTCAGTACTTCAACAGCACGGTCTGTTACTTTATCCTTGGCGATACCGTTTAGTTCACCAATGTAAACCAGGTTTTCCAGGGCGGTCATGTTATCATAAAATCCTACGCTGTCCGGCATATAACCGGCGATTCTCTTAACAGCAATCGGGTTATTGGTAGCATTATAACCGCAAACAACGGCAGTGCCGGCTGTAGGTTCCGTAAGCCCCAGCATCATTAATATGGTAGTGGTTTTGCCGGCCCCGTTAGGTCCGAGCAGGCCAAATATTTCGCCTTTATTGATATCCAGGTTCAGGTCATCAACCGCCTTAAAGGTGCCATAGGCTTTGGTCAGGCCTTTTAGTTGTATGACAGGATCTTTCATTTTTCTGAATTATACGTTTATTTACGCCACAGGCATAAATACTACAATGGTATGCTATATTTTAATTTCTGAAGCTTGAAAATTATCTCCGTCCATACTTGCGGATGAGGTAATAAATAAGCCCTATTGCCAACAGGATCACCAGTATGCCTATCCAACCGGAAAGGATGGAGGTTTTTACAATGATGCGGAAGGCGGCCTGTGCGTTTGCGTTTGCATTTTTAACGCTGAACGTAGCGGCGTAATCGCCTGCAATGGTTTTGTCCGGTATTGTCAGCGTTGCTGTTACATCTGCGGTTTTGCCGGGATCGAGTTGCGGTATCTTTGCCGGTTCAAAGGCGGTTTCCCATTTGGTAGGAGCCTGGGCCGATACATTAATATCTGTTAAAGGGATCGTTCCGGAATTTTTAACTATAAAGTGAATCGATTGGTGACTGCCGGATGTAACCTCTTCACTCAGGCGCCCGTCGGGTGTGGTAAGCTCAATGGCATAGGAACCTTTTACTACCGCTTCCAATGTTAACGACAGCGTATCGGAACCCGATATTGCCTTGATGGGAATGGTGTATTTCTGGGGCTTTGCACCGGAAGCTGCATTGATCTCGATCGAAATGTCGCGGGTTTTGCCGGCATCCAGGTTAAGGGAAGTTACCTGGCTGCCATCAGCTTTGAAAGCGATCAGCCATCCGATAGGCAGGTCGGCCTTTAGCTCATACACCCGGGAATCCGTCGCCCCGTTATACAGGGTAGTATTATACCGGAACGTTTCGTTGGAAGCCGCTTCAATATTCATTAACCTGGCGGTAAAGGCAGGCTTGCCTGTTGGCGGCGGCGGGGCTTGCTGGGCGTTTGAAAAATTACTTTTTACTGCAAACACAGACAGCAAAAAAGAAAACAGGAAACAGTGGCGCAACTGGCGCGGACGGATAAATGACTTTTTTAACAACATAATCTGACAACCAAAAATTATTAAATAATCAATTTTCAAAATCTTTTGAAATAGCTAAAGACAAGTTTTTGTAATGGGGTGCTAATTTATAAAAGGAAATAATATTCCAAAAAAAAATTATTTTTTTTAACATTCAAAAAACAAATTGGCGGTTAGACGTAGCTGCGCCCAAAAGGTTTAATGTGGGAAAAATAAAATTTGATAAACAGTAAATCTGCCTGAACATTTTACGGCCCAGTACCCGTAACTTTTAATATTTAAACACTTTTCCGCCGGCCATTACTTCCTGTGTTTTTTCATCGAAAGTGGCTTTCATACCTGTATGCGATGCCGCTGTTGTCATAATATTGGCTATGGAATGGCTGTAACCCGCTTCTACAGGGGCATTTGTGGTTTTCCGGCTTCTGATACATTCCAGCCAGTTGCGCATATGGTTGCTGGTAAGGGTATCAGCGCCGGTATTGGCGCTTGCTGCAACTTTTTCCGCTTTTTCTACCAGTGATATTTCAGGAAGCAGTATGGGTTGCATGTTCATTACTTTTGCATGATTTTCTCTGAGGCCCCCTTTAGGGGAAACCTTGTTGGTGATGAGGTTTAATTCGCCGCCTTTGGAATAATAAATTTCAGACGGGTTTTCATCGCCATTTCCCATACGGCTCATGAATACCACCTGGAAGCCCTTGTCCGGTTCGTTTTCCGGCCCGTAATCAAAAACGGCGGTGGTAGTGTCCCAGTTGCGACGACCATCCTGCCAGCTATAAATGCCCCCGTTGGCCGTAACGCTGCGCGGATGCTTTAAGCCGGTGAACCAATGAACGGTATCGATCTGGTGGCTCATCCATTGCCCGGGTTGCCCCGAAGAATAAGGCCAGAATAAACGGTATTCGAGATATTTCCTCGGATCCCATTCTTCAAAGGGCCGGTTAATAAGAAACCGTTTCCAGTCTGTATCTTCCTGCTTTAATTTTGCAACCAGTTCAGGCCGGCGCCAGCGATCGGGCTGGTTCACATTCCAGGTAAGCTCAACCATATTGATGTCGCCAAATTTTCC
Organism: Niabella sp.; assembly: GCA_047606125.1. GTDB lineage: Bacteria > Bacteroidota > Bacteroidia > Chitinophagales > Chitinophagaceae > Niabella. The sequence continues at coordinate 34,104 of JASGEW010000124.1, forward strand.
TGATTTGATAAATGCTTCAGCAGCTTTATAATTATCACCGCTTCTTCTTTGCGATCCGATCTGTATCACCTGGCCGGAAGCTTTGATCGCTTTTAATGCATCCCGGTTATCTTCCATTGTTTCTGCGAAAGGCTTTTCAATATAGGCATCGCATTTAGCCGTTACTGCTTCGATGGCATGCCGTGCATGCTGAAAATCGGAAGTGCTGATGATCACCGCATCAACGGATTTTGAATCGTACAGTTCTTCGTTATTGCGGTAACCTTTAATGTCGTGCTCCAGCTTTTGTTTTAAAAACGCAGTACCCAGATCGCGGCGATAGCTCCACAGATCAGATACTCCGGTAATATCGAAATTCAGTTCTTTGTAATGGTTTAAAAAGGCAGGAAACAGGGACGTTCTGAAACGGTCAGAAAATCCAACAACGCCGATCCTGACTTTGTCGTTGGCTCCTATAATATTAGCGTAACTTTTAGCGCTGAATGCAGTAGCGCCCAGATAAAGACCTGTACCGGCAAGCGCACTGTTCTTAATAAATTTTCTTCTGGAATGGGGCATATATGGCTGAATTTGCCCCAAGATATAAAATTTTTCTAAAACCCATAAGGTTTTTAAAACCTTGCAGGCGGCGTTAGCTGGCCAGTTTTTGATTTAATAACATATCCATTGCGTTGTCCAGAGAGCCGGCGGCAATTACTTCGCCCGCATTTATAAAAAATATGGCATCCGCATTTTCAATCGTGTTTAACCGGTGCGCTATAATAATCCGCGTAGTAGTGGCGGGTAGTTTTTGCAGAATATTTTCCAATATTTTTTCTGTTACGGTATCAATATTAGCGGTGGCTTCGTCTAATATCATAATTTCCGGTTTGCGCAGCACCGCCCGCATAAATGCAATGAGCTGTTTCTGGCCCAGGCTTGCGGTATCGGAAGTGGCGCTTATCTGTGTGTATAACCCATCCTCAAATATTGCAAGAAGATCCATCAGCCCGGCATCGGTCATCATTGCTAATAGCTGTTCATCAGTAGCTGCCTGCAGCCCGGGGTTTCCGTATAAAATATTTTCTTTCAGATTACCTGTGAACAAGACAGGTTCCTGCAAAATAAAACCTATAAGATCTGTACGTTCCTTATCAGTATAAGACCTGATGTCTCTGCCCTTTAACAGCACCATGCCTTCGGTGGGGTCATATAAGCGGGCTGTTAATGCCGCGGTTGTACTTTTTCCGCCTCCGGTAGGTCCTACCAGCGCATAAGTTTTTCCCTGTTGCAGGTTGAAATGAATATGATGCAGCACTTTTTTACCATTGGGATACTGAAAAGAAACATCCCGGAACGCGATCACGCTTTTGGGCAGGGTCTCTATATGACGGGTTTTTTGTATGACCTGTAAATCGGATTGTAAAGAAAGGATCACCGAAATACGATCCCAGGCTGCCATGGCTGTTTGAAAGCTTGCCCATAAGGCTGCCAGTTCTCTCAAAGGCTGGTAAAACAGCTGTACATAGCTTATAAAGCTGATCAGCAGGCCAATTGTAAATTGCCCCTGCATGATCAGGTAGATACCGCAGGTTAATACGATCAATTGAGCCAGGTTCGAGAAAAAGCCAAATACAGGTGTGAAGAGATTGTTAGCTATACCTGCTTTGACGGAGGTGGTATAATTTTCATTATTTGCCAGTGCAAAGCGCTTTTTAAAAAAATCCCTGCGGTTAAAAGCAATGATCGTTTTAAAATTTTGCAGTCCCTCCTGAATGTTTGCGCTTAGTCCACCATTGGCTTTCAGGTTGATCGCATTTTTCTTTTTGACCCAGGGCGATACTAATAATACGAACAATAATATGAATATTGCAGGGATCAGCGAAACGGTTCCTAATTTCCAATTGATCGATAATATAAAAACCGCAACGCCTGTCATTGAAAAGATACTGTCCATAAATCGCATCAGCGATTGTGAGAAAAACTGGTTTACAGTATCTGTATCATTATTGATACGGGATATCAGGTCTCCCGAGCGATTCTGGTTAAAAAAGGCGACAGGTAAGGATTGCAGCTTGTTAAACACTTCATTACGCAGCACAAACAGCACACGCTGCCCAACGCCACCCATGAGTTTGGCCTGCAAATATTCGGTACCTGCCCATACTATGAATATGCCTAATAGCAAAACGGAATATTGCAGCAGCGGTTCGTATAGTTTTTTAATGATAAAATGATCCACTATATAACCGATCAGGTAAGGCGCCACCATTGTAACAGCGGCATTCAGCATCATGATCAGGAAAGCAATGATTATACTTTTTCTTTCCCCTTTCATAAACACGAACATTTTCCGAAGCGCCGCCATTGCCGGGCTTTTATGTTCCTGGTTCAGATCGTAATTAAAGGTATCCGTATGGGTATCTGTGGTTTGCATAATTATATTGCTGCTGTTTGGTAATTGTTGAAGCTTTGCTGGCTTTGCAGGATCTGGTTGTATTCGGGATTGGTTTTCAGAAGCGCCTCATGGGTACCTTTTGCAATAAGTTCGCCTTCCATCAACAGGATTATCTGATCATAATCTTTAACAGGTTCCAGGTTCTGGGTAATGGAAACAATGGTAATACCGGGGTAATTGGCAGCCACATTTTGCCATATCCGCCGTTCGGTGTTCCTGTCGATTCTCGCTGTAAATTCATCGAGCAATAGTATTCTTGGATGAACTGCAAGCGCCCGGGCCAGCATAACACGTTGTTTTTGCCCTCCCGAAAGGCTGCTGCCTCTTTCCGAAACGATAGTATCCAACCCTTCCGGCAGCGTATCTATAAAATCGGAAAGTTCTGCCGTTTGAATAGCTTTTTGCAATTCAGCTTCGCTGACGGTTGTATTAAAAGCAATGTTCTCCCGCAGGCTCATATTGAAAATAATGGCATCCTGGAACACCAGCCCGATCTGTTTCAGTAACGCCTCCTGGTTGTAATCTTCGATGGGTATGCCGTCGTAACAGATCTTTCCCGATTGTGGCGCGATAAGCGTGGTAAGCGCATAAAATAACTGGGTTTTCCCGGCTGCTGTAGGCCCGATTATAGCGGTCCTGGAACCTGCTTTAACATTGAAGGACACATTATGGAGCGCTTTCTTTTCACCAAAGGCAATGGTGAGGTCCTTTACTTCAATATGCCCATCCAGCTCTTTATCAATACTGCCGCCTGTAGCAGTATCCGGCGCTGTTAAAACCTGGTGTATCCGTGCATAAGAGGCGGAAGCACGTGCAATAAGGCCGCTCATAAACCCGATCAAAAGGATCGGGAAGATCAAAGTAGCGATGTAACTGTTAAAAGCGGCAAATTCGCCTATGGTCATGGCGCCGGTTATGGTATAATGCCCGCCCATTACCACTACTGCCAAACGTGCGAGATTGGCTGTAAAAACAATGATCGGTATTAATGTGGCAAACAGCCTTAATATTGATAACCCGGTATTCTTAGCTTCGTTGCTGGCGCTGATAAATTTATCGTATTCGGGAGCCTGCGCATTTAATACGCGTATTAATGCAGCGCCTATAATGGACTCATTAATTATTTTATTCAGTTTGTCAATAACTTCCTGCGATTTTTTGAATAGTACTTTTATTTTTTTCAGCACTAAAGTAAAGGCGATGCTGATGACAGGAATGACACACAATACAATAAGCCCTAAGCGCCAGTTGATATTTAACAAAAGTATAGCCGTGCCTATAATTAACACAACAGACGATATGATGTTGACAACAGCCTGCGAAACAAAAGTTTTTACTGCATTTACATCAGAAGTAATATTGGTTAATAATTTACCGGGTGTTGTGTCCTGTATAAAGGCGTGCGTTTGATGGGCAATTTTATTGATGAGCTTTTCCCTGAGATCCTTAGCTACTTTTTCTGATGCGTAAGTTTGTACCAGGCTTTGCAGGTAGGTAAGAAAAAGAATAAGAAGGGCAGCTCCTGTAAAATATATTAATATTTTTTGCAGCTGGTACCTGTTGTGTGAAAAATCGTCGATAGCATGTTGTATGAGTTTTGGGATGAACAGGCTGATCCCATTACTTAAGAAGGCTAATATCAATAACCCCGCAATCAAAATTTTGTAGGGTTTCAGGATCGAAAAAATGTTGGGTTTTTTTCTTTTTGTATTTCCGGTTTTATCGTTTGCCATACAGAAAATTAAGTGTTTTATCCTCTTTTGATCCCCTGAATTTCATGACTTTAGTTTTATAGAGACGGATATCCATTTTTTTTACTTTTAAGTTGTTTAAACTTTTTTTCAACCACACAGCATCATAGCCATTACACAATATCATTAACTTAAATTGTTGATGATGGCATTAATCAATGGTGGTGGTCGTTGAGGATGTTGTCACCCGCAATCTTCATAAGATATTAAGCAATTATGGCATTAAATAAAAGAGCGTTCATTATTAAGAAAACATAGCTTTTTATCTTAGATGAAAAATCTTTGCAGTGCTGTATCTTTCTTTTTTCTCTAAATCTCTTAAGCTTTACTGTTCCTATGATTCCATTTTGAAAAGTCTGAAGGAGGTTCTTCAACAGACTGCCAGTAAAATAAATTTCTTTATTTAAACTTCACATTCCTGAAGTTCACCGAGCCATTTTCGTGACCGTGAATTTCCGTTTCGCCATCATAAATAAGCTGTGTGGACACAAGCTGGTTGCCTAATAAATTACTTAAATAATTCAAATTGTTCATAAATTCTTTATGAAATACTTTAGCTGATTTTATTTCGTAAGCGTACAGCTCATTCCCCTGTTCCTGCACTATGTCCACTTCTCTTTGCGATTTATCACGATAATAAAACAGGTTAGATAATTTACCTTTGTTAAACCTGTTTTTCAGCAATTCCAGCACCACCATATTTTCAAAGATCATTCCCCGCAATGGATGCACTGCCAATTGTTTTTTATTTTCTATGCCCAATAAAAAACAAGTCAACCCGGTGTCACAGAAATAGAGCTTAGGCGTTTTAATTAACCGCTTACCTATGTTTTTGAAAAAGGGAGGTAACCGGAAAATGATATAAGAAGCTTCTAACACGCTTAACCATTCCTGTATGGTGTGTACGGATACGCCCACTTCGTTCGAAAGTGCCGATGCATTCAATTCTGTTCCTATTCGCCCGGCACATAATCTAATAAAGGTTTGAAATTTAAGAATATCTTTTACGTTTAAAAGTTGTCTTACATCACGTTCTATATACGTATTATAATAATTCTGGCTCATATCCTGTACAGGAATTTTCTTTGCCCAAACTGCGGGATAACCTCCATTCAATAACAAAGTGTCTGTATCTGCAAATGAAGTTCTTCTGCCTAATTCTTTTAGTGACAGCGGCAACAATGTTAATGTGGCGGCTCTTCCGGCAAGCGATTGAGTAACATTTTGCATTAACGCAAAATTGCTGCTACCGGTGAGTACAAAATGACTGCCTTTAATTTCATCCGCGATTACTTTCAGGTACGAAAAAAGTTCAGGGTACTGTTGCACTTCATCTATAATAATACCCCTGGCATATTGTTTTAAAAAGGCTTCGGGTGAGGCTGCAATTTGTTCCCGAACATTCAGCTTGTCAATATCTACATAGTGATAGTCACCAAACAAGCTTTTACAAAGTGTGGTTTTGCCGGATTGCCGGGGTCCTGTAATCACAATAATGGAATATAGTTGGCTGATCCGTTTTAACTCGGTTTCTAATTCTCTGTGTATGAATTTGTTACTCATTTTGTGACAAATTTGAAGTATAACTTCAAATTTGTCCAAATATAACATGATTGTTTAAAATGCCAAAACAATTTGCAAGGCATTTTTTAAGGGATAAGGCCAGTTGTTTATTTGATTATTGGTAGTGATGCCTGCTATCACGGGTTTTCCCGCTTCTTTAATGTAAACTTGCATTCATATTTTAATGATTATGGAAGAACAGATTTCTTTGAAACCCTATAATACATTTGGCATTGATGTGGCTGCTGAAAAGTTTGAAAGAATATATAGCATAGAATCGTTACAGGAATGCCTGCAGCTGGCTAAAGATAAAAGTATACCTGCAACCATTTTAGGCGGGGGCAGTAACATATTGTTTACAAAAAATGTAAAAGGCCTTGTTATTCAAAATAGCCTGACAGGTATTGAAAAGCTACAGGAAGATGAAGACTATGTGTATTTAAAAGCGGGTGGGGGCGAAGTGTGGCACCGTTTTGTTTTATATTGTCTCGAACATAATTATGCAGGGGTTGAAAACCTGGTGCTGATCCCCGGCCTGGTGGGCGCGTCTCCTATGCAAAATATCGGGGCTTATGGCGTGGAAATAAAAGAAGTGTTTTATGAGCTGACAGCTGTTCACAGACACGATCTTACTGTTCATACATTTTCTAACGGGGATTGTGCATTTGGATATCGGGAAAGCATATTCAAGAATCGATATAAAGACCAGTTAGTGATTACCGATGTCACTTACAGGCTGCATAAAAAGCCGCAGTTTAAAATTGAATATGGCGCTGTTAAACAGGAACTCGAAAAACAGGGTGTGCAGGCACTTTCTATCCGGGCCGTAGCCGATGCCGTGATGGCTATCCGGTCTTCTAAATTGCCCAACCCGAAGAAGATTGGTAATGCAGGTAGTTTTTTCAAGAATCCCTCTGTTTCAAAAGAGCAATTTGAGCAATTAAAGGCTGCTTTTCCAACAATGATAGCTTATGAAAACCCCGATGGAACCGTGAAGCTGGCCGCAGGATGGTTAATAGAACAATGCGGGCTGAAAGGCTACCGCCAGGGAGATGCCGGGGTGCATGAAAAGCAGGCATTGGTGCTTGTAAATTACGGGAATGCTACCGGGCCGGATATTTTAAAAGTGTGCGCATTAGTGCAACGCACTGTATCAGAGAAGTTTAATATAGAACTGTCACCCGAAGTTAACATATTGTAAACTTTGTGTATGTATGATGGTTATATTTGCAGAGTTTTAAATATCCTAAAGAAAATTTTATGCAAATGAAAAAGGTTTTGTTATTAAGTGTTGTGTATGCCTGTGCAATATCGGGGGTTTGTGCCCAAAGTACTATAAGTGGCAGATCGGTTCGCCTGGGATTTAAGCTGGATCCTGTTTTTTCCAATGTGTTAAAGCCCTTTGACAATGGCGCCGAAAAAGACGGCAGTAAATTCGGGATCAATTATGGGTTGATGGCCGATGTGCTGTTCAGCGATGGCCGGGGCGCTTTTGCAACCGGTCTGGAAGTGAATCATACAGGCGGAAAATTTGCGACAACAGAATCGGGCAAGGGTTTATATGGCGAAGGTTCGTATGATCTGAAACTGCAATACCTGCAAATTCCCTTAAGCGTTAAGCTAAAAACCAATATGGTCAATAACTTTCGCTGGTGGGGACAGTTTGGTACTTATGTTGATGCGCTGATTGGTGCCAGGCTGGATTACGATGCTGCTGATGGCAGCGGTACTAACGAGCGGGTTATAGGCTCGACCAATAAGGTAAATATGGGCTTGCTCATCGGAACCGGGGGCGAATATAATGTGGGCTACAAGACGGACCTTTATTTTGGCCTGGGTTTTGAGAACGGCTTTACAGATGTTACTTCCAACGGCAAATGGAATGATGGTAAAGTGGCTTTGAACCGGTGGGCCCTGCACCTGGGAATGTTCTTCTAAAAAGAATCAGAGCCTGGATAAAAAATTGCGGGTTTATTGAATAAAACACAACGACTTAGCGACACAAAGGTCTCACAACGTTGTGATTTCGCTGTGGCACCCCTGCCGTTGTGGTCTCTTTCACGATCTATTTGTTCAGATTTTCAAAAGGTTAAACAAGTTCATTGTAAAAAGAAACTGTCTCAAAAGAAGAAAATTGTCACGGAGACACGACTACATGAAATTTTACAGTATTGATTCATAACACAGAATCTTTGTGGCAAAATTAGTATGTAGCCCTTTTGAGACAGTTTCTTTTTTTATGAAAAGCAAAATAGGAAAAACACTTTGTTATTGTTCCTTTTGCTGCGCCAGTGCATACTGTTTGGGTGTATAGCCATATTTCTTTTTAAACTCAAGGCTGAAATGCTTTCTGTCCTGGAAGCCTACGGCATAACAAACCTCATAAACAGCCATTGTATTTTGCCGGAGCATTTCCGCAGCTTTTTGAAGTTTTACAGATTTTATAAAGTCATTTACAGAAAGATTGGTAACGGCTTTCATTTTTTTATATAGCACAGGAACGCTCATGGCTACCTTTTGTGCCAGCAGCGATACGTTGAACTCAGGTTCATCCAGGTGCTCCTCTATGATATGTAGCACGTCTTTCAGAAAAGCATCATCCAGTGGGTTCGTAGCTTTTTGCCTGCCGGATTTTTCTCCTTGTGTTGAAACCAATAATTCTTCCTGAATATAGTGCCGAACATTTTCACGGACCCTTTCGCGTGTAACGAGCAGATTTCTTACATTCAACTCTAATATCCGCCTGTTAAAGGGTTTGGTTAGATACAGGTCGGCCCCTTTATACAAGCCTTCAATGTGATCTTGCTGGGTGGTTTTAGCAGTTAGCAAAATCACAGGAATATGGCAGGTGCGGATATCTGATTTAACACGGGTGCAAAAGCTCAGACCGTCTTCGTGCGGCATCATCACATCGCTTATGATAATATCCGGTAATTGTTCGCTGGAGTACAGCCAGCCTTCTGCGGTATCTTCTTTCAATACCACGTTATATTTGCCCGTTAGTATTTCATGTATGGTATTGCGTATATCCGGATTATCATCTACCACCAATATAGAAAGATGCCTGTCGCCAATACAGCTTTCCAAAAAATGTAGCTCTTCGTTCTGTTCTTTTTCGGAAGATGCAGCCAGGCCCTCATTTTCTTCCACATTTACCTGTGGCGCCAATAGGCTGACTGGCTGATTAAAATGCTCAGATCCTTTTTGAAGAAAAACGGAGAAGGTTGTTTTTCTTTCCTGCACACCTTCTTCCCCCAAAGCGCTGTCTACTTCTATCCTTGCTCCGTGAAGCGCAGCTATTTTTGCGGAGAGGGCCAGGCCAATGCCATAGCCCTTATTTTGAGAACCGGCATCATTTACCTGGAAAAAATTATTGAAAAGCTTATCCTTGAACTCAGGCGCAATGCCCCTGCCGTTGTCAGCCACAGATACTTTCACATAATGTTCCTGGTTCTCAATATATACCTGTATCTTGCCTTCGTCGGGAGTGAATTTAAAGGCGTTGCCGATCAGGTTAAAGAATACTTTTTCTAACTGGTCCCGGTCAAAATAAAGTACCAGTTTCTGAATATTATGTGTAAA
>JASGEW010000125.1:0-39255 GCA_047606125.1 Niabella sp.
ACCTTTTAAAAGTGCCCGGGACTGGATTCGAACCAGCACGCCGTGTTACCAGCACTACCACCTCAAAGTAGCGTGTCTACCAATTTCACCACCCGGGCTTTTAGTAATTTTAAATAAGAAATTTAAAATATTGAATACTAAATTATTTGTAAGAACTGAAGGGCAGCAAAGTTAACAAAAAAGATGATTGGAAAAGTCAGAAAGTATGGAAGTCCGAAGCTGGCATCGTCGTTATGTCTGATACTCTCACAGTCCAACTGTCATCTGCCAACTTATCAACTATAAGAACTAATCATCTAATTTCAGCACTGCTAAAAATGCTTCCTGCGGCACTTCCACATTACCTATCTGTCGCATACGCTTTTTGCCCTCCTTCTGTTTTTCCAGCAGTTTGCGTTTACGGCTGATATCGCCTCCATAACATTTTGCAGTAACATCCTTCCGCATTGCAGAAATATTTTCACGCGCCACGATCTTGGCTCCTATTGCCGCCTGTATAGCAATCTGGAACTGCTGGCGCGGCAATAACTCTTTCAGTTTTTCACAAAGCTTACGTCCAAAATCCTGTGCACGGCTGCGATGTATCAATGCACTTAAGGCGTCAACCTTATCACCGTTCAAAAGAATATCCATTTTCACAATATCGCTGTCACGATACCCCAGTGGATGATAATCAAAAGATGCATAACCCCGCGTTTGTGATTTCAGTTTATCATAAAAGTCAAACACGATCTCGGTTAAAGGCATTTCAAAGATCAATTCCACCCGGCTGGTGGTCAGGTAGCTCTGGTTGATCAGAATACCGCGCTTGCCTAAGCATAAGGTCATAATATTACCAATATATTCCGGCTTGGTAATGATCTGTGCTTTGATATAAGGCTCTTCGATCCTGTCCGTTTTTACAGGATCAGGAAACTCGGAAGGGTTGTTTACAATGATCTTTTCGTCTTTTGTTGTATAAGCAATAAAGCTTACGTTAGGCACCGTTGTAATTACAGTCTGATCAAACTCCCGCTCCAGGCGCTCCTGGATGATCTCCATGTGCAGCATTCCCAAAAATCCGCAACGGAAACCAAAGCCCAAAGCCTGTGAGGTTTCCAGTTCAAAAGTTAAAGAAGCATCATTCAGTTGAAGCTTGTCCATACAATCGCGCAGTTCTTCAAACTCGTCTGTATTTACGGGATAAATACCTGCAAACACCATGGGTTTTACTTCTTCAAAGCCTTTAATGGCAACAGGATCAGGATTGCCGGCAAGGGTTATGGTATCGCCCACTTTTACTTCTTTGGCATTTTTGATACCGGTGATAATATAGCCAACATCGCCCGCCCTGATCTCTTTTCTTTCGGTCATCTTCAGCTTCAGGATACCAATCTCATCCGCTTCATATTCCTGCCCGGTGCTTACAAATTTTACCTTATCTCCTTTACGCAGCGTTCCGTTTATAATACGATAGTACACAATGATTCCCCGGAAATTATTGAATACGCTGTCAAAAATTAACGCCTGCAATGGCGCATCCTCATTGCCTCTGGGTGCAGGGATTCTTTCCACGATCGCTTCCAGTACTGCTTCAATACCCAGACCGGTACGGCCGCTGGCCAGCAAAATCTCTTCGGGTTTACAGCCAATCAGGTCAATGATCTGATCTTTAACCTCCTCAATCATCGCACCGTCCATATCAATTTTATTGATAACAGGAATGATCTCCAGGTCGTTTTCAATAGCCAGGTACAGGTTGCTGATCGTTTGGGCCTGTATGCCCTGCGTGGCATCTACCAGCAGCAAAGCGCCTTCGCAGGCTGCCAGTGCACGGCTCACCTCGTAGCTGAAGTCCACGTGCCCGGGTGTATCAATAAGGTTCAGCACATACTGCTCCCCGGTTTTTGCTGTATAATTAATCTGGATGGCGTGACTTTTAATGGTAATACCTTTTTCACGCTCAAGATCCATATCATCGAGCACCTGGTCCATCATTTCACGATCGCTGATGGTATTAGTCGATTGTAAAAGCCTGTCGGCCAGGGTACTTTTACCATGGTCGATATGTGCAATAATGCAGAAATTCCTTATATGCTTCATGTTCTAAAATTCTCTGAGAGGCGTGCGAAAGTACGATAAAATACAATGTTAGGTGTACAATGTTCGCTAAAGCCGGCATTTCGCATCTCAGGCAATGCTTTGGCTACATGCTTTTCAGCTTTTAAAGTTGAAATATATTTTTTTATAAAATACAATGAGAAGCACTCCGGAAATAATAAAACCTATTAATCAGGTTTTATAAAATGTAGCGCATACCGAATTTGAAATCATTTCGTTTCTTCCGTTTTATGGGCCGGCGTATTTTTTTCCCGCACCACGAGGTACCAGTCTTTTTCAAGAGGCAGGTACCCGTAATTATAACAAAATATATATACATGTCCTCTTTGTGTTTGAAGCTGGTGGGTATTATATTTGAAATTGAACCCGGCTGTTTGTAATTTTTCCCGGTGCACTTTAATATTCTCCTCATCAGCTTTTAAAAGCATAGCGAGTATTTTACGGTTTTTGCGAAGTGTATTATGAATATTGCGTATCAGGTTCTCATCGCCTGCTTTTTGAATATTGTTATAATTATTCCGGCAATAATCGTCGCAAAATTTTTTATCTGCCCGGCCTTTTAAGCGTTTCCCGCACTGCAAACAGGATTTGGAGGTTTCTGGACTTAGTAACATATTTCATTGGTTTTCTGCACCCAATATACAAAATATCCGACAACAAACGTTTACAAACGACTATATCCGTATGTAAACGCTTAAAAACCGACTATCGCATTTTTACCGGCGCATCTTTGAACTGCTGAACCGCAAAGGGTTCATCTGAAATAAACAAAATTTTAAACCGTCCGCAACAGCGGGCACAAAATCAAAAGTTATGTACGCTTTAAAAAACAAAGTTCAATTGATCGGAAATCTGGGTAATACACCTGAAATCAGAACCATTGCCAATGGTAAAAAAATGGCACGTTTTAGCATTGCCACCAACGAGGTGTATAAAAATGTAAAAGGTGAAAAAGTTACGGAAACCTATTGGCACAACCTGGTGGCCTGGGGTAAAGTGGCAGAAATTGCAGAAAGGTTTTTACAAAAAGGGAAAGAAGTGGCCATAGAAGGGAAACTGGTAAGCCGCCAGTATGAGAATAAGAGCGGCGAGAAAAAATTTATTACCGAAGTGCAGGTTCAGGAGTTACTGATTCTTTCGGGAAATATACCCGGTAAAATGAATTAATAATTTACCTTTTGTGGTTGCCCTAACAACCGGCCGGGCAGGTACGGCCGGTTGTTATCAATCTTTGGCAATCTTTTTATAACTGGAAATTATCCCGCGTATTAAAGAAGAACTGAAGCCCCGGTGCTCCATTTCATTCAGGCCAACAATAGTACAGCCTTTAGGGGTTGTTACTTTGTCAATTTCCTGCTCAGGGTGACTGTTATTGGTTAATAAAAGATCAGCAGCGCCTTTGACAGTTTGTGCCGCGATGAGGCTGGCCGTTTTGGCATCAAAACCAATTTCAATGCCTCCCTGAATATTAGCTCTTATGTAACGCAAAGCATAAGCGGTACCGCAGGCACCCAGCACTGTTGCCGCATCCATCAGTTTATCATCTATAACTGCAACTTTTCCTACTGTATTAAACATTCTGGTAACCAGTTGAACCTGCTTTTCAGTAGCATTGTCGTAGCTGATACAGGTCATACTTTGCCGGATCGCTACTGCGGTATTGGGCATGGCACGGAATACCGGCAGTTCGATCTTTGCCATTTCTTTTAAATCGGCTACTGTAACACCGGTAATAACAGAAATAAGTGTATGTTTTTTGGTAAGTTGCGGGGTAATTGTTTGCATTACGCCTGCTATCTGAAAAGGCTTTACAGCCAAAATAATTACCTCGCTTTCTGCCGCAGCCTTTGCGTTGTCGTCAGTAATCTTAACACTTTTGGGCAGCGCACCTTTTAGCGTGGAGATATTTCTTTTGGTGATCGTAATATTTTCCGCCGGGCAAAAATTACTATTAATTAAACCCTGCGCTATGGCTGTTCCCAGGTTGCCGCCTCCAATGATCGCTGTTTTTTGATTCACGTAATTGTTTTTTTATTTGTTAACCCGTAGTTGAATACTGTAGTCCTGGTCAGACCGGGACGGTCAGACCAGGTTAAAGTCCGCTTAAAGCATCAGCCGCCGTTTCTTTGGAAAGATATTTTTCAATTGCAGTATCATAAATTTCCTTCCAGTGTTCAATATTGTTCCAGTCAGATCCGTTAATGGTAATATTTCCGGAAGTTACCGTTCCTATTTTTTCAAACTGTATACCTGCACTTTCTTCAAATGCCGCTGCTTTATCCGCAGCAACACTTACTACCACACGGCTTTGTGCCTCTCCAAATAAAGCAGCATCTTTACGCAACTGGCTGTTCGTTTGAATATCAAAACCCAGCCCTCTGTTAAGACAGCTTTCTATTAATGTAATAAATAACCCGCCTTCACTGATATCATGTGCAGATGCGATTGTTTTATTGCTGATCAGCTTTGAAAGGGCCTGTTGTAAGGCAAATTCTTCTTCAAGTTCAAAATAGGGAGCCGGAGAATACCTGATGTTATGAATATGGTAGAGATATTCCGAGCTTCCGATGTCGTCCGGTTGTTTTCCCAAAATATAAATAGCGTCGCCTTCATTTTTGAAATCAAGCGTCATTTTATTTTTGATATCTTCCAGCAAACCTACCATACCAATAGTGGGAGTGGGATTTACAGGTCCATCCGGATTCTGGTTATAGAAGCTTACATTACCTCCTGTTACCGGAGTGTCGAATTTACGGCAGGCATCACCCATGCCTTTAATTGCATTTACAAATTGCCAGTATACTTCGGGATCATAAGGGTTGCCAAAGTTTAAACAGTTGGTAACACCCAGCGGTTGTGCACCGCTGCACACCAGGTTACGGGCTGCTTCACTTACAGCGATCATAGCACCTTTATAAGGATCTGCATGAACATAGCGGCTGTTACAGTCTGTTGTTACACCCAACCCCTTTTTTGTTCCTTTGATAGTAACTACGGCAGCATCTGAAGGTTCGTTGGTAGAAGCATTTACGGTACCTACCATACTGTCGTATTGATTATATATCCAGCGTTTGGAGGCAATAGAGGGGAGTGCCGTAATCTGTGCTGCAACTTCCTGAAGATCTTCGGGCTGTTTTATTACAGCCGGGTCAAATGCCTTTATCTGTTGCTGATAAGCAGGTTCTTTATATTCCCTGTCGTATTGAGGAGCACCACCACCTAATACCAGCTCATCTGCCGGAACCGATGCTTCCAACTCCCCATTCATATAGAAATTCAGTAAACCATCTTCGGTTACTTCCCCGATCACAGAGGCCGGCAAATCCCATTTTTCAAAAACAGCGGTCACTTCCGCTTCTCTGCCTTTCTGTGCAACCAGTAACATACGTTCCTGACTTTCACTAAGTAAGAGCTCCCATGCTTTCATATCTTTCTGGCGGGTAGGCACTTTGTCCAGATCTATGCGCATGCCCACACCACCTTTAGCGCTCATTTCGGCAGTAGAGCAAATAATACCTGCTGCACCCATATCCTGCATGCCCACTACAGCGCCGGTTTGTATTACTTCAAGACAGGCTTCCAGCAGTTTTTTCTCCTGGAAGGGATCGCCTACCTGTACGGCCGGTAATTCCTGAACACTTTCGGAGGTGATGTCTGCCGATGCAAAAGACGCGCCGCCGATACCGTCCTTACCTGTTGCGCTGCCTACAAAAATCACCGGATTGCCGGCACCTTCTGCAGTTGCAGATACGGTTGCTCCGGCTTTCACTATTCCTACACTCATGGCATTTACCAGCGGGTTAGTATGATAGCATTGATCGAAGTAAATTTCACCGCCTACGGTTGGTACGCCAAAGCAATTTCCATAATGCCCGATGCCGTGTACCACACCTGCAAGCAAATGCTGTGTTTTGGCTTCATTCAGTTTTCCAAACCGTAAAGAGTTTAAAGCCGCAATGGGCCGGGCACCCATTGTAAAAATATCCCGATGAATACCTCCGACACCCGTAGCCGCACCCTGGTAAGGCTCTAATGCCGAAGGATGATTATGAGATTCTATTTTGAAAACAACACCCAATCCGTCACCTATATCCATAAGCCCCGCATTTTCCTCGCCTGCCGCTACAAGCATCCGGCCTCCGTCGCGCGGAAGGGTCTTCAGCCACTTAATTGAGTTTTTATAACTGCAGTGTTCGCTCCACATTGCAGAGAAGGCGCATAATTCATTAAAATTAGGCGTACGACCCAATTTTTCTTTTATTAACCCAAACTCCTCTTTTGTTAAACGTAACTGTTCGGCGGTTTTTACTGTAATTTCCATTTATTATGTTTATCTGATAGCTTAAGGCTTTGCGCTTTTAGCTTTATGCATTGAGCTGTTCTTTAAAAAACGCAAATCTACAAACAACCGAAAAACAATTATTCATTATTTTTCCGCATTATTTTCCATTTATAAATTGAAGACTTGGGAATAGCACTTTTCTGTATATATCTGTTTCTTTTCGCCTGGGTTGTTACCAGGGTGAAATTTTTTACCGATAGCGGGGTATCAAAAGAATGGCTGGTAATCATTTATTTGATTAATGTGCTTGCAGGTATTGTTTATGGCTGGATAGGGATGTACCAATCATCAGTGAACAATGAAATGACAGATACCTGGGTTTTCCATTATGCAGGTTTGAGACATGCTGCAATGTTATTTAATGACCCGC
The DNA here is from genome assembly GCA_047606125.1 of Niabella sp. Lineage (GTDB taxonomy): Bacteria > Bacteroidota > Bacteroidia > Chitinophagales > Chitinophagaceae > Niabella. The sequence goes on from JASGEW010000125.1 coordinate 6,813, forward strand.
ATGCTTATGCACAGGATATTGTGGTAAACAGTTATGGAGATGGCGGACTTTTCACTTCCAGCAATTCATACTGGAATAATCTGAAAGGAAACGCTTTTATTAAGCTGCTTTCTGTTTTTGATTGTTTCAGCTTTGGCAATTACTTTATTAATGTTATATTTTACTGCTTTATTGTATTATTTGGAACGGTGGCTCTGTACAGGGTAATGAGCAGCCATTTTAAAACCCACAGGTTTTATCTGGTTGCGGGCTGCTTTTTTATACCGTCGTTTTTATACTGGAATAATGGTATTCATAAAGATGGTTTATGTTTTTTGGGCATAAGCATGATCATTTATTGTTTTTATTTTTATGTAAACAGGAATGTTTTTTCGGCCAAAGTAATAGCCGGCCTGGTAACAGGGGGTCTGTTATTATTTGTTTTTAAAAACCATTTGCTGGCAATTTTACTACCGGCTCTGGCTGCATGGTATTGGGCCGAAAGACAACCCCGCCAAAAGCTGAAAATATTTATGGTGGTGTACATACTGGTTATTATCGGCTTCTTTGGATCCAGATATATAAGTCCTGTTCTGGATTTCCCTGCTGTTTTAGCAGAAAAGCAGCAGGCTTTTAATGCGCTGCCGGGAGGCCGGTCATCATTAAAGGTTCAGCAGTTGGAACCTACGGTTGCAAGTTTTATAAAATTACTCCCCCAGGCGATTTCCCTGTCCTCATTCCGGCCTTATTACTCCGACATTTATAGCTGGTTAATTGTATTGGCGGTAGCAGAACTACTTTTTTTATGGGCCATGCTTCTTTTAGCAATATTCTACTATGCTGTAACAGTGCAGCTGCGGACTACACCTTTTGGTTTTTTTATTAGTATTTATTCGATTTCGGTTTTACTGGCCATAGGCTACACTGTTAACAACCTGGGCGCTACAGTACGTTACCGGAGTATTATTATACCGTTGGTTGCTCCCTTTTTGCTGGCAGCCCTTTATCGATACAAATTAAATAAGTATAAAAAATAGATAATATGTATATTTATAAATAAAAAATCAATATTTATGGGGTTTGTGTAAAAAAAAATATAATATTCATGATTTTATAATAAAGATTAAGCAAAATATTATATTTGCAGATAAATTAAACAACTTACCACAATGTCTTTAAGAATTTCTGCACTTTCAAACATTCCTCCAACCACCGAGGAGTTGGGGAAAATTACACCAAAAGTCACAGCTGTTTTTGGTACTCATGTATTTGATCTTAAAACTGCCAGAGAATATCTGAGCGACGACGCGTACAAAAGTATTAAGGCTTCGATAAAGTCCGGTCAGAAAATTGACAGAAATGTTGCTGCAAACATTGCTAACGGTATGCGTGCCTGGGCAGAAAGTAAAGGAGTAACACACTTTACACACTGGTTCCAGCCACTTACAGGAACTACTGCCGAAAAACATGATTCTTTCTTTACACTTAAAGGCGACGGAACCCCAATAGAAGAGTTTGATGGCGCTGCTTTGATACAACAGGAGCCAGATGCTTCTTCATTCCCTAATGGTGGTTTACGCGCCACTTTTGAAGCAAGGGGTTATACAGGCTGGGATCCTACATCCCCTCCTTTTATTATAGAGATCGGTCATGGCCGTACGCTGTGTATCCCTACAATATTTATTTCTTATACCGGCGAGTCCCTCGACTATAAAGCTCCGCTGCTAAAATCTATAGATGCTTTAAATAAAGCAGCTGTTGATGTTTGCAACTATTTTGATAAAAGTGTGAACCGTGTATCGGCTACCCTGGGTTGGGAACAGGAATATTTTGTTGTGGATAGCGGGTTGTTTCAGGCAAGACCTGACCTGGTTATGTGCGGACGTACTTTATATGGACATAATTCGGCTAAAAACCAGCAACTGGAAGATCACTATTTCGGATCTATTCCTGAAAGAGTGTATGCTTTCATGCGCGATTTTGAAAATGAATGTTACAAATTGGGTATTCCTCTGAGAACACGTCATAACGAGGTAGCGCCTGCACAGTTTGAGTGTGCGCCTATTTATGAAGAGGTGAACCTTGCCGTTGATCATAATACTTTGCTGATGGATGTTATGAGCCGTATTGCATTGCGCCACGGGCTTCGTGTATTACTGCACGAAAAACCTTTTGCCGGCATCAATGGCAGTGGTAAGCATAATAACTGGAGTATTGCTACCGATACTGGTGTAAACCTGTTATCGCCCGGTAAAACGCCTAAAACTAATTTGATGTTCCTTACATTCTTTGTAAATACCATCAAAGCAGTTCATGATTATGCTGATGTTTTAAGAGCGGCTATAGCTTCTGCTCCAAATGATCACCGGTTAGGTGCAAATGAAGCGCCTCCTGCTATCATTTCTGTATTTATCGGTGAATATCTGACCAAAATACTGAATGATATTAAAGAAAGAGTGAGTGACAACATGGATGAGCAGGATGAAAGCATGCTGAAGTTGGATATTCACAGAAACATTCCTGACTTCCTGCTGGATAATACAGACCGTAACCGTACATCCCCGTTCGCTTTCACCGGCAATAAATTTGAACTACGTGCAGTAGGTTCTTCTGCCAACTGTGCCAGCCCGATGACGGTGTTAAACACCATTATGGCTGAAACACTGAAAGGTTTCAAAAAGGATGTAGATGCCTTAATTGAAAAAGGAGAGAAGAAAGAGATCGCTATTATGCAGGTGATCCGCGAGTACATTGTAAGCAGTGAAAAAGTATTGTTTGAAGGAGACGGATACAGCGAGGCATGGGAAAAAGAAGCAGAAAAAAGAGGGTTGCCAAATGTAAAAACAACACCTCTTGCTTTAGATTCGATGGTTACTGACAAAGCACAGAAATTATTTATCGATAACGGCATCTATTCTCACCCTGAATTGGAAGCAAGACATGAAATTGAGCTGGAAAAATATATCAAGAAAGTACAGATTGAAGGTCGCATAATGGGAGAAATGGCTACCAGTATGATTTTACCGCCTGCTATCCGCTATCAGAACCTGTTAGCTAAAAATATCAAAGGGCTGAAGGAAGCAGGATTGTCGGAAGAAGCGTATGCCAATCAAAAGCAGATCCTCGATAAAATATCTGAGCATATTAACAAAGCAAGCGACCTGGTAGAAAAAATGATTGAAGCACGTAAGATATGCAATGCAATAGAAGATACACGCACTAAAGCTATTGCATACGAGAGCCAGGTAAAAGCTGCGTTTTTTGACCAGATCCGTTATCATGCTGATAAATTGGAGTTGCTGGTGGATGATAAAGAATGGTATTTGCCCAAATACCGCGAGTTACTGTTCCTTCGTTAAGAAAGAGGCAATCAATATTACATATAAGCCAGCCGTTCAGCAATGAACGGCTTTTTAATGTGTGTCAATGCCGGTTTTATTTTTCTGAACCTGTGCCGGCATAATCATGTAAATATTTAAAATTTCTACCGAGCATACCGTCTTTGGCAATGGTAGCGCGTGCTATTACCGGGCTTCCTCCTTTTACCAGATCGTCCAGTACATATTTGATCAGCTGTTCTCCAAAATACCGGCTGGCATCCCTGGGCAATTCGTTTGGTAAATTACTGACTGCCATTATATCAATTGTATTATTTTGATAGGCGCGGGTTTTTTGGAAAGTATTTCTGTCAATGCCATAGACAGGATTTTCAATAGACTGGCTAACAATATTTATAGGTACAGAACCGTTCGTATCATCTGAAACATCTGCGATCGTCTGAATAATGAAATTGCTGTGCCGAATATCCTCTTTGGCAAAGAGCCGTGGGGTATCTTTTTCCCAGTAAACACCGTTTAACAGTATATCAGTTTGGGCAGCATAGGGTAAGAATTTACACTTATACTGCCGGGGATTGTTATGAAAATCGTCTCTTGAATATTTTCCGGTTACTTGGTGTTCATACAATGTATTGCCCTTAAGCTGAGTATAAACCGGATAGGCAAATCTTCTTACCAGGTAATCTTCAGGTTCTACCTCATGAATGCCCATCAGGTTCATTATTTCAATTAAACCTTGTGCCACTCTTCCGCTACCGGTAATGGCAACTTTAACATTGGGAAGTTTTAAACCAAAGTAAGTATGGATAAGCTCTTTGAAATTTTTTTGCTCAAATACACGGCCAAGGTGATACAGGCCCGTCTTTTTTCCATAAGCCATCACGCCGTTGTGAGCACCTACAATGCCTGCAAAAAAACCAAAACCAATAATGCGCTGCCCGTCTTCATGTTCAAGACATTCATAGTCTACCAGATTGATTTTCTTTTCCAGGATGGCTCTTAAAAGCTCTCTGTTTTGAGGTTGCTTTTTCTTTGTATGGGAGAAGAACAGGTAGGTTTTATTCTCTATTAAACTGCCGGGCAGTGCTTCTTTTATCCCCAGTAAAATATCACATTCGTCCAGTTCATTGGTTACAGGGATGCCCATTGCCTGATATTCCGAGTCTTTAAAGCACCGGGTATCGGATGGCTGCACAACAATGCGAATATCGTCTCTGTAAGACATTAGCCATTTGCATTGTCCTGGCGTTAACGCAACACGGTTGTCTTGCGGAATTTTTTCTTCTTTAATTAAACCGATTTTAATCATATAACTTTGTACTAATGATCAATAATTTTAATTTAAAGATTTTTTATGCAGGTGCTCAATAAAATATGGAAGCTGATTGTAAAGATAATGGTACCCAAACGGAGTTGTTGCAAATAAATAGTATAAATTATATTAGCTGTATTGCGTTATCAGAAGTAATTTTCCGTAATATTGCACCCGCTTTGAATAAAAGCCAAAAGCCCAGATGGCGGAATTGGTAGACGCGCTAGACTCAAAATCTGGTTTCGGCAACGGAGTGCAGGTTCGATTCCTGTTCTGGGCACTACACCGGTCTTTTCGACCGGTTTTTTTATTCCTTGAAGTTGCAGTATTAGCGGGCATTACAGGATTCAATATTGGCGGCAATAAATACCGGCTGGTAGCTATGATCCATTTTAGCAGGCGCACCTTGTACATTCGGTTTGTAGGCACGCATAAAGAATAGGAAAAGATTTACTTGGTGGGCCTTTTTTAACAACGGTGTGGCGGTAAATACATTTACACAAGCCTTTGGTTCATCTGCCCCAACCATTATGGCTGATCAACGCGCGTTGATCAGCCAGTCCTGTAACGCGATCTACCCTTCGAGTTTCAGACCCAGTTCCACAAAGAAAGAAATTGTCCCTCTTTAATAACTTACTTTTGCCATTCTCGTGCTTAATCTTTTTAATCGTTGAAGATATATCGTAGTAGACGAAGTATGGGTACCAATCCAAATAAAAGATGTACTATTATTTATTGTAATGAGCATCCTCGTTTACCGCCATCCCAACCCGGGGGCTACATGTTCCAATATAGCAGACAGTATGTGTACATTGTAATCTACACCTAAGGTATTGGGGATCGTCAATAGAATCGTATCCGCTTCCCGGATAGCCTCGTCTTTGGCCAGTTCTTCGATCAGTTGATCGGGTTCTGCGGCATAACTCCTGCCAAAAATAGCTCGCCTGTCCATTTCCAGGATACCTATCTTGTCAGTTCTGTCAGCCTCATGACCAAAATAATATCGGTCCTGATCGTTTACCAATGCAAAAATGGACCGGCTTACCGAAATTCTAGGCTCACGTTCATGCCCCGCTTCTTTCCATGCTTGTTTAAACAACCTGATCTGTTTGGCCTGCTGTATATGAAACGGTTTTCCACTTTCATCAAATTTCAGGGTGGAGCTTTGCAGGTTCATACCAACTTTGCCGGCCCATACTGCCGTGGCATCGGAGCCGGACCCCCACCAGATGCGGTCCCGCAAACCAGAGGAGAATGGTTCTAAGCGCAATAGTCCGGGAGAATTGGGAAACATAGGATTAGGATTGGGTTGAGCAAACCCCACACCTTTCAGTTTCTCAAAAAACTCTAGCCCTTTTTGGCGGCCCATATCGGCATCGGTTTCTCCAGTTGCCGGTTCGTAACCAAAATAGCGCCATCCGTCCATTACCTGTTCAGGCGAACCTCGGCTGATCCCCAATTGCAGGCGGCCGCCGGAAATTAAATCGGCAGCACCAGCATCTTCCAGCATGTACAATGGGTTTTCATACCGCATATCAATAACACCTGTACCTATTTCAATTTTTCTGGTTCTGGCGCCAATGGCTGCTAACAAAGGGAAAGGAGACGCCAGCTGCCGGGCAAAATGATGTACCCGAAAATAGGCACCGTCAATACCCATTTCTTCTGCAGCTATTGCTAAATCGATAGATTGAAGCAAAGTGTCGCTCGCCGTTTTGGTACTATAAGCCGGATGATCGGCCCAATGACCAAACGATAAAAATCCTATTTTTTTCATTTGTTTATTTATTCTTTTGTAACATGGATAGTACATCATCTCTCGTTTAGCAAGATAATATATATCCCTAAATTTAGCACATGCCAATACCAGCCGTTTTACAGGGAAGGATGCGATATAGTGCCCTCGCCAATTTCAAAAATAACTGATGATGATTTCGATAGTAAACCTTCTCAATTTATCAAAATGGCAGGAAGTGCTCCTTCACTATCAGCAGCATTTTTGCTTTCAATTCTTTACGTATCAGGTAAAAAGCAACAGACAGGTATACTTTTTACCAATACGGGAACCTGAACCGACTGGATGATAATACGGGACAATGCCAATATTTCCTACATTTTTGCGATTACTTTCCACAAATCCAGCTCATTGTCGTATCTCAGACGCCAGGTTTTTTCCGGGATACAAGTACCACGCGCAGTCGTGTAGGCTTCAACATGAACTAACACTCCGTCTGACCTCGTTTGCTCTATCTCTGCTACAGCGATTGAGCCATCACTGAATTCCGCAGTAACCGGCACAATTGTTCCGTCAGAGGCAATCTTGAAAAAAATGATTGCCGAACATCCGGGATATACATGCGTGTCATGAAAGCTGATTTTATTCATGTGATAAATTATTTATCATTGTTCATTAAAACAATAAAACATTCTTCAGGTTTTCGCCATAATCATTGTTATTAAGCCTTTCAATAGATCCACGCTTTAATATGACAAATCCATTTTATTTTATAATTTATTGCTGCTTTTAAGGAACTCTTTTATGCGCGTCCATGGGAGCGCTCCATATTTGTCGTTGTCATGACTGCTGATCATAACTCTTCCTTCCATCATATCTCTCATATACTGCATTCCCTGCCAGGCAGGATAAAGCTTCTTCCTGGAAGGACTAAGCAGTTGGGTTATACGTATCAGTTTATTGAGCAGGGAAATTCCTCCGGGCTTCAGCAATTTGTATTTCTTCCCAGTTACTTCGGTAAGCAATTGCACCAAATGATTACAGCTAACACAATCGCCGGCAATCTTCAGATACCGGGGCGAATCATCATCCAGCACGGCCTTTGCGGTGAACCTTGCCACATCGTCAGTCAGCGTGAATTCCATCAACTGATCAGGATTACCCCAGCAAAGGATGCGGTTGATTTTTGACAGGATCAATGGCATGTCTGTAGTCAGCAGCTCCATAAAAGCGCCATTGAAAATTGTAGTTACCTGAATATTTTGATGATCGAGGTATCTGTGAAAGGCTCTCCGAAGGTCAAGGTTTCTGTTCCGGCCTTCTTTCAGATTCGTGAAATCTATTGAATAATCACTGGGGATGAAGCGTGGCACCCGGGCTAAAACGGCCCCGTCTAAAAGAGCAGTCTGAGCCTCTATAACGGTATCTCTTAATCCTGACAGGGCTGAAACAATACAGGCGGCTCCGCTGCAAGCCTCGGCAATATGATCTTTATTCCAGGAAGCTACTTTAACCACCTGTAATCCACTTTGCTCTAATGACCGTACCTTTTCTGAATTTGTTTCCTGCCTGACCAATACACGCAGGCTGACAGGCTCATTTAAGAGCGCGCGAACAATTTTATTTCCGAGGTTACCCGTGGCTCCCGCTATAAGGATGGTTTTATCCATTTGAGTAATTTGAACAGGTTTTCCAAAATAATCAGCGATTTTAAAAATTATTTCATTACCACATTAAAAATACTCTTTTTACTAATACTACCCGATCATCCTGTAACGGTAGCAGTAATAAAAGGTCCGGTTATGATCAAGAATGCTGTGTACTTGATCAGCATAAAAAGAAATGTTAGTTTGAAAATAAAAGCAAGAAAAGTAATTACTGAAAAAAAAAGCTTTAACACTTAAGGAGGTATCTCTTATTAAGACGTTTTGTGCCGGTTGGAAATATACAGGATAATGCATTGGACAATGCTTATTTGCTGCACTCCAAAAACAAAACCCCGGCAATATCCGGGGCTTATTCCATCTGTCGGGAAGACAGGATTCGAACCTGCGACCCCCTGGTCCCAAACCAGGTGCGCTACCGGCCTGCGCTACTTCCCGGGCCTGTTTGTTTTATCAAACGGGTGGCAAAGGTATATAATTTTAGATAAAAAGCAAAGACTTAATATTCTTTTGTCTTATCTTTTTTTATTAGCAGGGCTTATAATTATTTCCTGTTTGAATACACCCGGAATGATCGGCGCTATGATAATGGCGCCGGGATATGCAGCATGCTTATGGCTGATTTTATAGTTTGTATGCATCAGAAAATATAGCTTCTTTTTCAAGAAATCTTTGTAAAAGCGTAAGCTGATTTTGCGCACGTACAAAATTATGCTCCGGGTATTTGGCTGTATAATAGATATCGTTATTAATATAGTCTGTAATAAATCGCAAGGCCTGCATGTAGATCATAAACTTACCTGAATAGAAAAAAAGTTTTTTTTCTGTTTCAGTTAGTTCCCCATCCATATAAACTCGGTATCCTCTTACAATGGCATAATAAAATTCATCCCGGATCTTAATTTTCGTAAGATCCTGTTCTTCTTCGCTTACAGGACACAGGTAGGTGCGCATCATATCTCCTACGTCGCTTATAAAATAGCCCGGCATTACCGTATCGAGGTCAATAACGCAGATGCCTCTGTTATTCTTATCAAAAAGAACGTTGTTGATTTTTGTGTCGTGGTGCGTAACCCGAAGTTTAACTTCGGGATTGGCTTTGATCCTGTTATATTCTTCAACAATATCACTGTATGTTTTTAAAGAGTCGATTACAGGCTGCGCTTTTCTGCGTCGCCCGGCATTACCTGTTTTTAAAACTTCTGAAAACTGCTCATATCTCAGCAAAAGATCATGAAAAGACGGGAGGGTTATATTGAGGCTCGCAATATCGATACCGGAAAGGATGCTGGTAAATTTGCCAAATTGTTTTGCAGCTTCGTAGGCCTGATCGGGTGTTTGTACCACGTCGATAGTATGACTATCCTTTACAAAAGGAAATATTCTATAATATCCACTGCCGTTAAGGTGAAGTAAGCTTTCTCCGTTTAAGGTTCTTAACGGGGCCGCAAAAAAATAATCTTTTGCTTTGGAATTAATAAATGATTGTATCTTTTCTATATTGTCTGCAATCAGGTAAGGTCGCGTAAACACATGTGTGTTTACACGTTGGAGGATATATTGTTCTTCTCCATTTTTTACATGACAGGTATCATTTATAAGGCCATTGCCAAAATTTTTTATTGCATATTCATCTTTTTTAAACCCATAGTAGGATAGCACACGGTGCATTGTAACCATAATTCAATTCACATTTTGGATAAAGATAGAATTAAGCTGAATGCTAAATTTGCGCAAACGTTTGTTTTAAAAATAATTAATACAAAATAATCAGCTATAGACCAGGGTAACTGGCATTTCTACCTGGTTAAATAATCCGGTGCCTTTATCAGCTGTATTTTTTTTATTGAGAATATCAACCAGTATTTCCATTGCTGTGCGCCCCTGTTTGTATGGAAACTGATCTATAGAAACTGCAGGGGGGTAAGCCGCGTGTTTATTGGCTGATATATTTGCATAACTCGCAAAAAGTATGTCTTCATTTATTAACACATCATTTTGCATAGCAAACTTTACAGCATCCAGGTGTACGTAATCGTTAAAGCTTATAATGGCATCCGGTGTTTTTTTTAGGCCCAGCAATTGCTGCATTGCTTTCTGTGTTCCCTCTTCGGATAAGTCGGTTTTTTCAACCATTTGCATGTCAACTTTAAGCTTTCGTTTTGAAATTCCTTCAATATAACCTTTCAGGCGCTCTTTACTGGCGGCTATTTCATCAGGGCCATTTATAAATGCAATACGTTTTCGTCCCTGCCGGAACAGCCATTCTATCATTTGTTCTGTTCCGTTATACAAACTGCAGAATACTTTATTAACATTGGAGAAAGGCGGGACTCTGTCAAAATAAACAATAGGAATATTATACTTTTCAAGTGCAATCAAGTGATCGTATTTATTGGTTTCTTTGGAAAGAGATATAAGCAGGCCATCTATACGTTGTTTAACCATAGCTTCAATAACGGTTTTCTCCTTTTCAATGCTGTCATGGCTTTGTCCAAACAGGATGGTATAGCCATGTTCCATCGCCACATCTTCAATACCACTGATACTTTTGGAAAAAAAATCTTCTGATATAAGTGGTAATATAACGCCGATAACAAAACTCTTTTTTTGTTTAAAAAAGATTGCTTTTGGATTGGGCTCATAATTTAATTCTTTGGCCAGGTTCTGGATGGCCTGCTTGGTCTTTAACCCAATTCTGGGGTGATCGTTCAGCGCACGGGATACAGTTGATACAGACACATTGAGCCGTTTTGCAATTTCTTTTATAGTTGGGATATCACTCATATAAAAAGCTAACAAATATTTAAGAATTTTAAAGGTATAAAAAATGAGCAATATCCTGCTCATAACAATATATTGTATTAAAAAATATATTCAATAATTTGCATAGGGGGGTATAAAAACAGATCAATTATTATTATAAGAAGATATATTAACTTGTCACGAATTATAACCAACACAATAATCCCCAAATTCCTGTTGTGTATTTTTGGACAGGAAGTAAAAGTAAAATTCTTGTTTTTATTCAATGCTGTACTTTTCATTTTTTTTATTACTTTTGCGACCCCATCGGTAATGCCCGGGTGGCGAAATTGGTAGACGCACCGTCTTCAGGTGGCGGCGCCGCGAGGTGTGCTGGTTCGAATCCGGTCCCGGGCACGTTTAAAAGGTTGTAAGTGATTTGCTTACAGCCTTTTTGTTTTTAGGTATGCGTCAGAAAAGTATCGCTTTTTTCCGCTTGTTTCCACCATTTACGAAACATAAATGACACACGGGATTTACCGGAAAAAATATAAAATAGGTTTTTATTAATGCTTTAATGCAGCAGGTGCTACCGGTACAGGAATTTCATCTGCTTCGTTTGCCTGGTTGTCATTACCAAAATAAGATTGTTCGGGATCTATAGAAACATCGACCTTAAAATTTTGCTTTGGGCTTATACGTTTAAATGTTAATACCTCGTCCTCTATTTTTATTTTTCGGATTTCTGGTATGGTATTGTAGTTTCTCATTTCTCCTAATTGTTTTTCTATATCAGCCGGAAGGTTTTGTTTTTTTCCTACATATTCTTTTTTTCCTTGTTCATAAGACAAATAAAGTTCACCATCTTTCATTGATGCTTTGGCATTGAAAACAGGTTTGTCGGTTAGTGCATTATACATTATCACTATATTCTGTACATCATCTTTAGGCGCAAAGACATATACTTCATGGGTAAAGTCGGATAAAGCACGGCTCAGGTAAATAACTTTCGAATTTTCTCTGGATGTTTTCATACTGTATTGATACGAAAAATAATTTTCGTCTGGCTTAAGAATGTACTTTAATTTAGAAGCCTGAAATGGTTCTCCGAACCCCAATGCAGTTTCGGTATTTTGATCGAAATATTTAAAATTCAAAGATCGCTGCTGTGCTGTTCCATTGCTGGTATATACTACATACGGATCTGCTTGTTGTCGATTTTCCTGCAAAATGATTTCGTTAGCTCCCGCCTCTTTCCAGGAACCTGTAATCAAACGATCTTCGGACCCATAAATTATTTTGATCACAAATTCATGATTGGGCAAAATATATAAATTGAATACCAGTTCCATCTTCGAACCGTCATAATATCCGGCAAAAGAATTGTTTTGGGTTTTAGCAGAGCAATTAACAAGTATGAGTATGAACAGTAAACTAAAGATGTGTATATAGCTCTTCATAAAAAGATCAGATTAAACGTTATATATAAAAGTAAAATGTTTTTTTCAGAGCCTTTAAATGCCGCTGGGTACCGTGCTCCCGACACCATTACTGATGGCCGTTTTATTTACCGGATTTTCATCTGCCTTTTAAATGCCGGTATTAAGTATTGTTTCAATTTTTGATAGGGAATCAGCACATCAATGGTGCCAAAGGCATAAGCAGCTACTTCGTAAGGATTGTAGGTAAACCCCAATCCTTTATCATTAATAAAAAAATTATTGTTGGCCGGCAAATAGTTTTCAAATAGTATAGTATTCAAAGAATCTTCAGGCTGAAGTTCATTATCTGTTCTGAATTGCGCTTCAACCAATTTTTGTAAGGTTGCAGAATCGGCTTTAATAATGTCCTGAAGCATTAAGACGTTACGATGAAGCACATCATAACAAACATGGTATGTGCCGTGGTTGCCATGCGCACCGCCGGAATAATCATATCGTGTAGTACTCAGTACTAAAAAGTCTTTATGGTTATAGCTTACTTCAACCTCCGTTGTATTCATATAATTCATTGATGCCGAACCGTTATTTTCATTCCCTTTCATCCCTTTTTTATAATCCTCCAGGTATTGCTTTTGCGAGGTAACAATACCGTTCTCAAAAGACGATGTGGTGTCGAGGTCCAATAATTTCTTCACCCGGATATTCATCCATTTTCCGTGGGATAATTTTTCTTCAAACACGGGAAAGTTAGATTCCACCTGCGCTTCAGGCGATTCGTCCTTGTCAAAAGCACGGGCAGAATCGCTAACCGAAAGATAATGATACGAAAGTGTATCAGCTTTCTGCGCATATATAAAAGAGCTGCTACAGAGTAACAGGGAAATGGCTGCGCTACCAATAATTTTATTTAAAAGCATGTTTTTATTATTAATGATTTCCATTCAGGATAATTCTATAAAAGGTTTTTCAGTTGCGCATGGACAAACTGTTTCAGGCTCCCTTTTTTAGATGTATAAACACCCTTAAGATCATAGCTGTTCCCTTTGGTGGTCACTTTTACGCCAATACTGTTACCGGTTTCGTAAATAATATATTCCGTTTCTTTATTCTTAAAGCGAAGTGTACCCGAAGCGCCATCATACGTGAAATGATCGTATATATAATCCTGGCTGGCCTCTGTCCATTTTGGCTTCGGATAGGAAAATTCAATGAAATCATCCGGCTTCAGCAATGTATAATACAAAATGCTGTCTGATGGAAATAAGACAATTTTTTTTGCATTTTTTTCCAGGGTAAAGGAAAGCATGGAGGTACTGTCTTCTTCTATTTCATAAGGCAACATCAGCGAGACCTTACTGGTGGTCCTCCCGTTTTTTGTTTCTTTTATTGTAAGCTCCGTAAAGCGGGGCGGCTCGTAAGATATTCCTTCGGAAATCAATTTTACCAAAACAGGTTTATTGTTCACTACTTTAAAGGTCGAATATTCGTGATAGCAACAACCGCCTTTGGACATTGTGTGGATTTCTTTGGTGTCAGCATCCACCTGGAACATACCACAGTAATTATTGCTCAGATCAGAGAAACCCTCACTATATACAAACCTGCTTGCCTGTGCCAGGTATATATCAAAGGAAGGCCCGCTATAACAGCTGTTATTACCATTCATGATCGCCAGGTCGGGGATCTTGTCAAAATTAAAATCTTCGTATATCAGCACACTTTGCGAACCGTAAGGAAGTTCCTTTACATTGGCTATGGCTTCGTTATTCTGGTTCATCAAATAGTCCGGATAATAACTGGAATACGCTGTAAGCACTACTTTTTTGGATCGCTTATTCCATACTTTAATAACATATTCCGGATTATAGTTTTCAAACATACCTTTTATGAGAGTGTCCTTTTTATTAAGGTCAATAGAAGCTTCGTATTGCGGCGAAAAATCAGTAATTTTTACCGGAAATGTTTGCTGTGCCAATAAGTTTTCCGATAGTAACAGGCATATAATAAATACAGCGATCCTCATTTTATTATTATTTTAAATCAAGTGAGTTATAGTCTGCGTTCCAGAAAATATCTTCCCAGCGCTTCATCGAAACCTTCTTCAGTTCCGCTTGTGTAGTTTCCATCTCGATCATGAAAAATGCCTCTGTATTCTTCTGCATCAGAATGAGAATGGAATGGGAATCATTTTCCGTCTTATCTGTTATAGTATAAAGTTTTTTGTTATTCTTTTCTTCTTTAACTGTTGTTAATACAGCTGCCGGCACATCTGTTTTTATTTTCTGGAAAATAGACTGTATCTGCTCATCCATTGATTTCTTAATCACAGCATCATCCATTATTACAGTTACCATAATTTCAAAAGGTCTTTGCTTTGTTTGGGGATCCGTCGCTTCATAACTGATCAGCGCAACCTGTTTTTCCGTTATGTCCTTTTTTACAGAAAAGTGATATTCTTTCGGTAAGTTTAAAAAGTCTCTCTTTTGTTGCGCGCAGATATTTTGAGAATATAAGGTCAATAGCATGCTTGCAAAAAAATAAAAATGACAGGTGTATTTTTTTATTCCGCTTGTATTCATTCAAATTGCTGTTTTATTCAAAAAGATGTCTATTAAATGTTGCTTTTTCTCTCTCCTTTTTCAGTACATTCCTTTCTTTATGTTTTATTTTATGAGAACGCACATTTGGGGAAGCCGCTTTTACATATCTCACAAATCCGTAAAACTTTTTTGGATATTCACTAAAAAAAACACCATTACCCTTTTTCCAATAGACTGCATAGGCACCATAATCAGCAGTATCAGCGCTCCATAATAAAGTCCGGAATTCATCTCCATCAACAATTTCTCTATTCCAATTCAAGGTATCATTAATAAAAGGTAAATTCAAAAGCGTATCCTGCTGTAATTTTTGGCAGGTCAGTAAAGAACTATCAGGATTATAATTTCCAAATAAATTTTTGAAGGTTGTCAGTTCTCCGCTATAAGCAACCGGACCATATTTTAAAAAAAGAGCTGCCAGCTCTTTGTAAGTCGGTAATCGCCATCCTTTGGGCGCTGTATTTTGTGCCTGCTGCCAATGGTACACTCTGCCCATGTGCTGATATTTACCGGCATCATTCAAATACCATTTTGCTTCGGGAATATCGAGATTAAAATTATCAATCATCCACCACTGTCCGTTCATATTTGCTACGCGATAGAGGTGTCCATCCCGTTTATCTTTCATAAAATTATTACCGCGATCATCAGTCATAATTTTTCCCGCCGTACAAGCTTGTAACAGTAATTCGGCTGCCATTATAAATAGCCATTTATTTTTCAGGTTAACAGGCATCATTGTACAACGTTAAAATATAATGGGGGGTAAGAAATGTTTTGTTCCCAACCGGATCTATCCTTTTTGATCTTGTAAAATTCAATCCGGTCTTTGTACACCCAGGCAATTTGCGACTGGTCGAATGTGAAAACAGTAATAACCTCTCCAGGTAAAGTAAACTGAAGTTTTTCCTTCGGAATTAATTCTTTGTGAACCGAACTGTCCGGGTTCAATACATGATGTATGTCTGACAGCCAAAAAGACACATCCCGACCATGCTGCGTCATCAAATACATCTCATTACCAAAAGCATAAATCTTATCGTAGGGCATATCTATATAGTTTTGGGGATCTTTCTTTTCTGCGGAAGCAATTGGATTGGAATACCATGTTTGCTTCCAATGACTTCCATTTTTATATATCAGCTGAAAAATCACTTTATCTTCCTGAGCAAACAAAATCTTTCGCTCATTTCCATCCATGGCAATCGTTTCTTCAGGAATCGAAACCGTATCTGTCACTTGCCATTTATTATGACTATTCGAACAGATAAAAACCTGATTGCCTTTGGGAATACCTACATTGTTATATTCCGTACAAAAAATATTTTTGTAATCGATTGACTGTCCTTGTGCAAAAAATGTAATCAATATTAACAGAAAAAAGGTGAAACCCATACTTCTTTGTTGACTTCTGAGATATCAGCATTTATTTTTTCCATAATTAAGTTGACAGACAAACACCTTTGATAATTTTTAAAACCAACATTATCATAAGAACTACCCAAACTGCATTGTTAATTCCTTACTAAGATCAAATTCCTTCGTGGTATTTTTTATGTAATTCAAAAGCTGCATCTCCGGGCCCGGATAAGGCGGCGCAGCATTTATATGGCAATCTTTTTGCACCGGTATGTCTGTTCTTTTTGCTGCCGGGTTGGCAGCTGTTTTTTTAATTTTCCGGATTGATTTAAAAAACAGGAACTTACTGATCATAACCATAAATTTAAAATGAAAAATCAAGACTACGAATATATAAAGCCCCCTTCAACGACATACTTTCTATAAAGTTAAAAAACGATTTTTTAACTACTGCTAAGTCAAATAAATTTTGTCGTGGAACTTGACGAACCACCCGTCGACAAGCTCAGGGTGATATACATTATTTAACTGACATGACATTAGTTTGCAGTTCTGTAACAAAATTGCAGGACAGAAGCTTACATAAACACCGGGCAGTTGCAGGCTTCAGCACATGCTACTCATATTTTTGCACATACAATACAATATTCCTAATAGGTATGCATACTACACTCACCGGCGCTTACGCGCTACACCGCAAATCCTGCCTTTATTTCAGGGATATAGTAACTGGCTATTTCGTTTCGCTTTTTTTCTTTGGCACTTTAGCGCCTTCCTGTCTTACTTCTGATAATCCTATTGCGATAGCTTGTTTACGACTTGTCACTTTTTTCCCGCTGCTGCCGCTTTTCAATGTTCCTTCTTTTCTTTCATGAATTGCTTTCGCTACCTTATCTCCAGCCTTTTTTGAATATTTTTGCCATAAAATGATCAGGTAATTACATTATGACAACGCAAACATATTGGCGCCTTTCCCTGGTCATACTTAAATCTCTTGTTACACGAGTGAACCTTTCATGCTCACCGGAGGGAAGTCTTTGTTACTGCATGTGGGTTACATAAGGTATATAGGACAACCTGGATTATAAATTAATTTTCCGCTTGTTTTTAAAATATCGCCTGGCAACGTGTTCTATTGTGAAGGTGATAGCGGCTCACTTTTCAGTTTGGGTAATTGTAACCACCATTGCGCCAGCTTTTTTTGCAGCTCTTCAACGATACCTAAATTTTCACTGGTTACATTGGTTGTTTCATCCGGATCTTTTATTACGTTATAAAGCTGCTTGTCACTGCCATCGTTATTCATTAACAATTTCCAGTTTCCCGATCGCATTGCCAGATTAGGACTTTTATCCTTTCCTTTAGGATACGCATAGGCTATATCATTACGGCCATATTCCCAAAACATATCCTTTGGCCTTGAAGATGCCAGGCCGCTAAAAACAGCGCTCCTGTCTACACCATCACCTTTATAATCCTGGGGTAGCGATATACCGCTCATGGCCGACAGTGTGGGCAATAAATCGAGAGAAGTGACCATTGAAACGGAATCAGCTTTGCCTTTTTCTATATGCCCGGGCCAGCTTATAATGAATGGCATTCTTATACCTCCTTCATACAGCGATAGCTTAGATCCTCTTAATCCGCCGGCTCTGTTGCCTCTGAAACTGGGCAGGGGACCGTTATCGCTTGTAAAAATAATGATCGTATTTTGCCCGATCCCTAATTTTTTAATACCTTCCAATAATCGCCCTATCTGGATATCATATTCTTTTAACACCCCTTTAAAAGCTGCTTCCTCCTGCCGGTTTTTAGGATAAGTAGCCGTATCTCCTTCGGGACGCGGTACCCATGGGGTATGCACATCATCGGGCCACAGGTTTATGAAACACGGCTGGTCTTTATGCCTGGATAAAAAATCAAGGGTTTTATCCACGAAGTATTTGCTCCTGTCCCAGCGTTTAATACTGTCTTTATCGGACCATATCCAGTTGGTGGCAGTTATCAGCGGATCGGGATCAGGGCTTTCATAGGTGCTGGCATGTTCGTCAAATCCATACCATTCAAATGCAGGCGCATTGGTCACATCGCGTCCGCCCCCCAGGTGCCATTTCCCAAAATGTCCCGTTGCATAACCTGCGCGCTTAAAGAAATGGGCGATTGTAGGCGCTGCCGGATCCAGGAAATCAGCCTGCTCCGCATTCTTATTATGCTTCTTTGTATCGAGGAAAGTGCAAAAATTCCAACGCCCCGGATAATTGCCGGTGATCAGTCCCGCCCTTGATGGCGAGCAAATGGGAGCCGCACTATAATACTGCGTAAGCTTTAATCCATTTTTTGCCAGTTGATCGATATGAGGTGTGGGAACAAAATTTCCCCCGAAACAGCCTATATCGCTATACCCCATATCATCGGTTAAAATGATAATGATATTGGGGCGCTGCTGCCGGGCAGATAAAAACAAGGACGGGAAGCATATCAGAAATAACTGCAGGATGCTTGTGTACTTCATTATTTTTTTTATTTAGATATATCTCAGGCAACGCTGTGTATTCCTCCGATTCTTTGTGGTAAAAATATAAATCCTCAAAATGTCAGGCACACAGGTAAAAACTATTTTTTGAGCAGTTTATGCAATACCCCGATAAACCTGTCCACATCTTCGCAGGTGTTATAAAATGCCAATGAAGGGCGGACTGTTGTCTCCACTCCCATCCGGCGCAAAATAGGTTGTGCACAATGATGACCGGTGCGTACTGCAATTCCCTCCCCGTTTAAAGCCTTGCCCACATCATCGTTTGAATATCCCTTTAAAGTAAATGACAACACGCTGGCCTTATTAGCAGCCGTACCAATGAGCCTTACACCAGGCACCTGTTTTAAATGGTGCGTTGCATATTCGAGTAAGGCATGTTCGTAAGCGCCAATATTGGCCATTCCTAAAGCCGTTACATAGTCAATAGCAGCGCCGAGGCCCACGGCGTCAGCAATATTGCCGGTACCGGCCTCAAAACGGTTAGGGGCATTATGATATTTTATCTTTTCAAAAGTCACATCCTGTATCATATTACCCCCACCCTGCCAGGGCTGGGTGGCGTTTAACAGGGCTTCTTTACCATATACCACACCAATGCCTGTGGGGCCAAAAAGTTTATGACCGCTAAACACGAACCAGTCTGCATCCAATAGCTGCACATTCACCGGCATGTGCGACACAGATTGGGCCCCATCCACCAGCACTTTAGCGCCCACACTATGTGCCATTGCTACCATTTGTTCTGCGGGTGTAACGGTGCCCAAAGCATTGGACACCTGGGTAAAGGCAACCAGCTTTACTTTGGCTGTTAATAGTTTGGCATATTCATCCAACAGTATCTGCCCGTCATCATCAACCGGCATTACTTTCAAAACAAGTCCTTTTTTATCAGCCAGTCTTTTCCAGGGAACGATATTGGCATGATGCTCCAGGTTGCTTACAATAATTTCATCGCCCGCTTCAAGATACTGGTCGCCCCAGCTCTGGGCCACCAGGTTAATGGCTTCTGTGGCGCCACGAACAAAGATGATCTCGTTAGCAGAACGGGCCCCTAAAAAATTGCGCACTTTTTCTCTTGCCGCTTCATAGGCATCCGTAGCCCTTGCCGCCAGCTCATGTGCTGCGCGGTGTATATTGGAATTTTCATGCTGGTAAAAATAGCTGATCCGGTCTATAACCAACTGAGGTTTTTGCGTGGTAGCCGCATTATCAAACCAAACCAATGGCTTCCCGTTGACGCGCTCATTCAGAATCGGAAAATCTTTTTTGATTTTGTAGGCGTCCAGCCCACCGGTAAAACCACCCAGTTGCTGATCGCTCACAGAAACATTCCCGGTATCAAGAAAATAATAAGACGGATCACTTACTCCCGTGATCTTCGGCAGCGCCTGCGGAATTGCCGGTCCTGCCTCACTGACATGGATCAGCTTTAACACAGATTCAATGTCCGTCCCAAAAGGCTGCTCATCAATGAAAGGCAAACGGAAGGGATCCGGGGCCGGAGTTTCTTTATCAATATTAGCATCCGGAAAACTGGTTACCGGCTCCGTAATACTAAAATTTTCCTGCTGGTGCGTATAAGAAGGTGAAGCGCCGCTGCCTGCAACCGAAGCCGGCACACTACCTCCGTTGAACTGAGATTGCCCTCCAGTTTTTTGACCTGCATCCGGCACAAAGCCCGGGTAAAGATCGCCTGCGGCTGCATAATTTTCAACGGGAACAGGAGTTCCGCTGCCCGCCGCCGAAACAGGTGGATTTGCGCCCGTATAGGGTGCTGCATTTTCAGATGCAGCAATATCCGGAACAGGATGAATACCAGGAGCACCCTCTGCCAGATCGGTATAACTTATTACAGAAGAAGATATGCCCAAACCCGAAGCTGAAGGCAGCGTTACACCGCCTGCCGGGGAGGAGCCGGCTGCTAAAGGCTGCACAGGACTTTGCGCTGCCACTTCATCAGCGGGCACCTGCAAACCCGGAACGGTTCCCTGCCCGGTTATATGTTTAGCGAAGGCCGTTGCACGGGGGTGCTCATAAGGATCTAAAGAGAACTCCCCGGGCACTTCATCCGGCAATGCTTTAAAGTAGCTGTTGGCCAGTGCCTGTAAGGCTTCCACATCAGGCAGGTTAGTATTTGTACTCATGATATTTACCTATTTCTACATCATCCAATACAGCAATAGCATCATCAACCAGCACAGCTAATGAGCAATAAAGAGATACCAGATAGGAGGCAATAGCTTTTTCATTAATACCCATAAAACGGACAGACAAACCGGGAGTTTGCTCACCCTGCAAACCGGGCTGAAACAAACCCACAACCCCCTGGCGGCTTTCCCCGGTTCGCAATAAAATGATTTTGGATTTACCATTTACGATCGGTAATTTATCGGAAGGGATCAAAGGGATGCCTCTCCACGTAAGAAATTGAGAACCGAATAAAGAAGCGGTAGGCGGCGGCACCCCTCTGCGGGTACATTCCCTGCCAAACGCTGCTATAGCCAGCGGATGCAATAAAAAGAAGCCGGGCTCTTTCCACACTTTTGCAATTAACTCATCCAGGTCATCGGGAGTGGGCGCTCCGGTACGGGTCTTAATACGCTGATCGGCTGCCACACTGTGTAACAGGCCATAACCCGCATTATTAATTAATTCGCTTTCCTGGCGTTCTTTAATAGTTTCAATGGCCAGTCTTAATTGTTCTGATATCTGGTTATAAGGTTTGCTGTACAGGTCAGATACCCTTGTATGCACATCCACAATGGTTTGAACCGCCGCCAGGTTATACTCTCTCGGGTTTTCAATATAATCCACAAAGGTTTGCGGCAATATTTTTTCATCGCGGGAAGAGCAGTCTACTTCGATCTGGGTAGCATTCTTCACTTTATTCAAGCGATACACACCAGATTCGACTGGCACCCAGTTCAAAAGCCGGGTAAGCCATCGCGGACTGATGGTAACCATTTGAGGGACGGTTCTGGTAGCAATGGCAAGCTGCCGTGCTGCTACGTCTCCTAAGGCGGTTTGTTGTTGTTTTTGTGTGGCCATTTGTCAGAAATTTTAAATTAAGTTACGCTTTTACCAAGTATATTACAAATATATATAAATCAACATTAGTCTATAATAATAACAGACTAATAAATTTTTATTTTTCCAGTTTTGTATCGTCTCCTTTAATTATCGTTGTAAGGGCTTACTTTCTATGCAGTACTTTATATGCTGAAATTAATGCCCTCGTCAAAGTCACTGTTAGATCTTACTCTCACTTCGCTCTTATGATATACCAGCGAATAAGCGGGAACGCTTTCGGTGAGCCAGACATTACCCCCGATAATTGAATCATGCCCGATAACCGTATTGCCGCCTAATATAGTGGTGCCAGAATAGATCACTACATTATCTTCAATCGTGGGATGCCGCTTAACATGCGCCTGGGCCTTGGACACATTTAACGCTCCCAGGGTAACGCCCTGATAAATTTTGACATTATTACCCAACATACAGGTTTCCCCAATAACTACTCCTGTACCGTGATCTATAAAAAACTGCGAGCCGATTACCGCCCCCGGGTTAATATCAATACCGGTTTTACTGTGTGCATACTCCGAGATCAGTCTTGGAACCAATGGGATCTGTAATTTGTATAACTCATGGGAGATGCGGTAAACGGCTACCGCGTAAAACCCGGGATAAGCGCTCAGCACTTCTTCTATAGAATGAGCTGCAGGATCAAAAGACAATATTGCCAGGGCATCGTTTTGCAATGCTTCAAAGGTTGCGGGCAGGCGGTTAAAAAAACCGGCAACAATATCATCGACAGATGAAAACGCATTTTGCACAGGCAGCAGCAAATGCCGCAGTTCCAGCTCCAATTTCATTATTTCAAGATCACTGAATATTTCGTCCCCGTTCACAGGAAATAAAAAACCGATCAAATGGTCGATCCATTGTTGAGCCTGCTCACGGAAAGGCAGGGGCTGCAGATCGCTCCGGTACTGCCGGTGTATATCCCTTAATACATGATGCAACCCGGACGCTTTAGTACTTTCACCCATTAAGTTTATATTAATTGCATTTCTAATCAAAAAGATAGGAGGACAAATACCTGTCGCCTTTATCGCATACAATGCAGACAATCGTACCGCTATCTAAACCAGCCGCCAGCTCCATTGCCGCATGTACCGCGCCCCCGCTGCTCATGCCGCAAAAAATGCCTTCTTCTATTGCAAGCCGTTTCGTCATCGCCTTTGCCTGCTTTTCATTTACTTCAATAAGTGTATCCAGGCGCGAGCTATCAAATATTTTGGGAATATATGCTTCGGGCCATTTCCGGATACCGGGAATATTGGAATGATCGGTGGGTTGACAGCCGGCTATAGTTATAGCAGGATCCTGCTCCTTAAGATACTTTGAAACACCCATGATCGTACCTGTAGTTCCCATAGCAGATACAAAATGCGTGATCCTGCCATTGGTATCTTTCCATATTTCGGGTCCCGTTGTTTCATAATGTATTTTAGGATTATCAGGGTTAGAAAACTGGTCCAGCATTAAATACCCGCCACCCGCCACCAGTTCCCGGGCATAATCGATGGCGCCTTCCATAGCTCTTCTTTTAGGCGTTAAGGTTACTTTAGCGCCGAATGCCTGCATTGCCAATATCCGCTCCCGGGTTGCATCTTCGGGCATTACCAGCTCAATATTTATTCCAAATAAACCGGCTATAAGCGCCAGGGCGATACCCGTATTACCGCTCGTAGGTTCTACCAGCTTAACGTTGCTGCTTAGCTCCCCCCGCTCCAGCGCGCCTTTTATCATACCATAAGCCGTCCGGTCCTTCACGCTGCCGCCCGGATTATTCCCCTCCAGTTTACAATAAATATTAACATTACTGTCCCCCGGAATTTTCTTTAATTGAACGATTGGTGTATTGCCTACCAACTGAAGAATATCTGGCATATAGCTGTTCCTCCTGATATTTTAAGAAAGACTGAGTCCTTTTTTCTCTTTACGCACTGTAAAAGAAAACTTTTTGCCGGTTTTAAACGCAGCCTGCTGCACTTCTCCTATAATGTCCAGCAAAGCCAGATCCCCTTTTTTCACATACTGCGTATGGGCAGAAGGATGCGGCTGTTGAGCGTTATTCCAAATGCGGCTCTTTTCCTCATAAGAAAAGAAACGCGATTTCAATTCTTTATCCAACAAGAAATAATCTTCTTTAACTGCCTGATGCAGCACGACATTAGCTATATATGATGGCATAATATTAAGTTTTATGGTATGGGTACCTGTTAAAAAATAGGGAGGGTATAAATAAGTAAATGCGTAACAGCATGTTACTGTATGATGTTGGTAATAATGCAACAACAACAATACAGCTGTAACGGACAATATTGCTGTTCGGGCTTATTGATGCTATGTGCAGGATAACGCTTCAAGAGAATGCTTTATACGAAAATAAGATAAATTCAATTAGTCTACAAAAATAATAGACTGTTATTTTATTATTAAGAACCCGTCCGGCTTATAGTGCGCAAGGGATAAATTAGTGAATAATATTTCTTTGTCAGACCTCACCCCACTCCGGAACAACAGGCCTCTTACATTAATTTAACCAGTATCCTAATACTCCAGATAATCACGAGTATACCTACAAGCACAAAAGCTGTTTTTCTGGGCAACCGGCCGGCCAGCTTTGCAGCTACGGGCGCCGCGATCAGTCCACCTACGATCAAACCCAAAATGGTTTGCCAGTGGCTCACTCCTAATAAAATAAAAAAGGTAAATGCGCTGGCTAATGTAACAAAGAACTCTGTTACGCTTACAGAGCCGATCACATACCGGGGACTGCGTCCCTTTGTAATTAAGGTGGTAGTAACAATAGGACCCCATCCCCCGCCGCCAAAAGAATCAAAAAAGCCACCGGCCGCAGCAAGGGGGCCGTAATTCCTGAACTTCTTTTTATTCAGCTGTTTTTTAAAAGCATTGTATAAGATCTTCAATCCCAGGAATAATGTGTAAAATGCTAATAAAGGGCGCACCCAATCGCTATATTTTTCGCCGAGATAGACCAATAATACCGCTCCCGCTATAGCGCCAATAACTCCCGGTACCAGCAGTTTTTTAAACAGCTTTTTATTTACATTGCCAAATTTATAATGGCTGTAGCCCGATGCGCCGCTGGCAAACATTTCAGCTGTATGAATGCTGCCGCTTATCGCTGCCGGATTAACGCCTGCCGATAACAGAATGGTAGTACTGGCAACCCCATACCCCATTCCTAAAGCACCATCCACTAACTGGGCTATAAAACCTGCGGCCAGCATGATCAGGAAAGACTGGTTAAATGAGTGATACAGCTCAATTGCATGATCTTTTAACGCATTTAATGGCAAATATGAAAAAATAAAATGCCCCAGCAGCATAATTCCAAAAATAGCAACCGCATAGATTGCGATCCGTTTATAAGACAACTTTTGAGCCGGCGTTTCATTTGCCGCCGGCGCGCTATCTGCAAAGGGCTTGTCGCCGTTTTGTATAATCGGCACATTAATTAAACCCAGCGCTACCGCATCATTTTCTATTTGTTCAACGGTTTTTGAATTTTTGGCAGTAATAAAAATAATGTCCGCTTCCTGAAGATCGCCGGATGTATAATCTCTAAGTATTACTTCAATATTGGAATGCAGGGAAGCAAGCGCCCGGATATCGCCGTGGATACTTTTACCCACAACTTTTATAACAGACCGGGGAGCATTTGCTAATATCTCCTGCAATTGCCTTAATGCCACCATTCCCCCGCCAACTATTAATACATGGGCACGCTCCATTCTCATAAAAAGAAAGGAAGACCTCTGTTCTGTATGCGCTGCTGCATTGTCAATTAAGGCAGAAGTATTATCCATAACTATTTAGTATCTATCTGTTTTGGAGCGAAAATAAGTATAATTAAACAGTCCACAAAATAAGTAGACTTATAAAGCAAAAAATAACCTTTCCGAATGGGGTAAATGTCAGCACGGCCTTACGGTTCGTTGTCAAGCGCTTTTTTCAGGTCGTCTTCGTAATTACGCCCAACGGGAATTTCTTCCCCTTCAATCAGTATTATTTTTTGCTTTACAGATTCGATACGGTTGACTGCTACTATATAAGACCGGTGCACCCTTACGAAATCGCTTTCGTTCAGCTTTTCCATCAATACCTTCATGGTCATGCGAACTACCAATGGCGGTTGGCCCTGCAGGTGAATCTTTAAATAGTTATCCAGTCCTTCTATAAAAAGTATGTCGGCCAGTACCACTTTTACAATTCCGTAATCAACCTTCACCATTAAATACTTCGACTGCTCTGCAATAGTGGCGTTGTTTACCAGATCGTATACCTGCCTGGCTTTTAGCAGCGCTTTTTCAAACCTTTTTATCGCAAAAGGTTTAAGTAAATAATCAATTGCATTAAGCTCATAGCTATCCAGGGCAAACTCGCTGTAAGAAGTTGTGAAAATCAACATCGGCTTATGTTCCAGCGCTCTGTAAAAGTCGATACCATTTATTGCCGGCATATTAATATCCAGAAAGACCAGGTCAATTACATTTTTTTCTAAAAATCTTAATGCAGCGCCGGTGCTCGAAAAACCTTTTTCCATGCGGACAAAATCAAACTGTTCGCAATAGGCCTCAATTAAATCGAGCGCTAAAGGCTCATCATCAACAGCAATAGCTTTTATCATGTCAATTCAATTAAAAGTTGTACAGAATAGGTTTCGGGGTCTTCCGCGATCTCCAAATGATGCTTTGCCGGGTATAAATGTTTTAAGCGTTCACTGGTATTTTTCATTCCAATGCCTGTTGATTCTATGTTATGGAAGTGCGGCATCTTTTTATTAAATGTATACAGCATAATTCCTGTTTCTGTTATTTGCAATTTTACTTTAACTATACACCCTTCAACGTCGGGGTTTACACCATACTTAAAAGCATTTTCAATATAGGTGATCAATATCAGGGGCGTTATTCTTTTATTTCCGGTAACGCCATACACATCGAATAAAACGGCAGCTGTATTGCCCAGCCGGGCCTTTTGCAGCTCTATATAATTAGCAATATAGTCGATCTCCTTTTGCAGGGGTATGGTATGGTCGTTTGCTTCTTTTATTACATATCGCATCAGCCCGGATAAGTGAATGATGGCATCGCTTGCCTTGTCGTCTTTTTTAACAGATAAGCTATAAATACTATTCAGGGTATTGAACAGGAAATGCGGGTTTATCTGGGCTTTTAAAGTTGACAGTTCAGCTTTTAATTTATCTTCTTTCAACTGCGACAGGCGTTCTCTTGTTCGCAGCAGGAAAGAAAAGAATACAGCCGTAAAGAACAGGTAAAAATGCCGTATAAACTCATCAAAAGTGAAGGAAAATAACGGTGCATTGCCGTGTGGCCCGCCAGGCGGCCTGCCCCCGGGCGCCGGGCCCCTTTCCTGTCCCTGAAAACCGGGCACCGGGTCGGGAATGGTATCAGGAAGTATCCTCCCCACAAAGTGCGGCAACTGAAAAGCAATGATCAAAAACAGGATCACAAATAAAATGTGCTGTATATACTTCTTTTCGAAATAATATTTGGGGATCAGTACGTAATAATTCAAATAAAAAAAACAAAGCAGGGTAAAATTGGCAATAGAATCCTGGATAATGACCCTGGTTACCGTAAAAACAGATTCACCCGGCAGCCTTTGAAATACCAAAGCCGGCAACACCAAAAAAAAGAAAATGAAAAAAATATGTGTTAATAAACTTTTCCCGGAAATTTTTAATTTCATTTCATTAAAAATACAAAGTTTGCCTTTTGCAACTATGCCCAAACCGGAAATGTGGTAAAAACAAATATTCCTGGGGTAAAAGTTTTACTCCCCATAATGTCAGACCTCTGCATACATTTCTGTGGGCTCACATGTACAGATCAGGTTGCGGTCCCCAACCGTATTGTTAACTCTTGCCACCGAAGGCCAGAACTTATTCACTGCTACATAAGGTAACGGAAAAGCCGCCTCCTGCCTGCTATAGGCATGGTTCCATTCATTTGCTGTTACTGCCTGCTGTGTATGCGGTGCATTTTTCAGCGGATTGTCCTTTACATCGGAAACACCTTTTTCTATCGCTTTTATTTCTTCCCGGATGCTGATCAGCGCATCGCAAAAACGATCCAGCTCGGCTTTATCTTCGCTTTCGGTTGGTTCGATCATGATGGTACCGGGAACGGGGAAACTCATTGTTGGCGCATGAAAACCATAATCCATCAGCCTTTTGGCAACATCCTCCGCTTCAATCTGCGCTGTTTTTTTGAAGGGCCGCAGGTCAACAATAAACTCATGGGCACAAAGGCCGTTATCGTTGGTATACAAAATATCGAAGTGCTTTGCCAGTTTTGAGCGCATGTAATTGGCATTTAAAATGGCAAATTCAGTTGCGCTCTTTAATCCTGCTGCCCCTAACATTCTTATATACGCATAAGATATTAACAAGATAGAAGCCGAGCCATAAGGTGCCGCAGAAACGGCTCCTGCATGCTTTTCTTTGCTGATCTCAATGTGCCGGGGCAAATATTTTGCAAGATGCTCTTTTACACAAATGGGACCCATACCCGGGCCACCGCCGCCATGCGGAATTGCGAATGTTTTATGCAGGTTAAGGTGACAAACATCCGCACCAATAAGTCCTGGCGCAGTTAAGCCTACCTGGGCGTTCATATTAGCGCCGTCCATATAAACCTGCCCGCCCTGTTCGTGCACAATTTGATTAATCTCCTTTACGGTTTCTTCGTATATGCCATAGGTGCTTGGATAAGTGATCATTATACCTGCCAGCTCATTTGCATACTGAGCGGCTTTGGCTTTCAGATCTTCCATATCGATATACCCGTTTTCCAGTGCTTTCACTATTACTACCTTCATACCCGCCATGATGGCCGATGCCGGGTTGGTGCCATGCGCTGAAACAGGGATCAGCATTACATTTCGGTTCGGGTTGCCCTGCGCTTTGTGATAAGCCCTGATGGTTAACAGCCCTGCATATTCACCCTGTGCGCCGCTGTTGGGCTGCAGGCTGCAGGCATCGAAGGCTGTTATTGCGCAAAGGTATTTGCTTAAAGTATCCACAAGCTCTTTATAACCACCCGCCTGTTCAGCCGGCGCAAAAGGGTGCATATTGGCCCAATGCGACCAGCTCAGCGGCATCATTTCCGTGGCTGCATTCAGCTTCATGGTGCAGCTGCCTAATGAGATCATGGAGGTATTTAAAGAAAGATCTTTGTTTTCAAGATACTTTATATAACGCATCATCTGGCTTTCGCTATGATGGGTATTAAACACCGCATGCGTAAGGAATGAAGAGGTTCTGCCGAGCTTTTCCGGAATACGGTACATACCGGCATCTGCATGGATATCGAATGCAACCGGATCCGTATCGTTTTCAAAACAATTGATGATATCAAAAAGATCCTCTGCAATAACCGTCTCGTCGACGGATATTCCGATCTGGGTATCGCCTATATACCTGAAGTTGATCTGCTGTGCCTCCGCTTTTTTCCTGATGTCAGCTGCTTTTTCCGTATTTACAACAATGGTATCAAAGAAATGATCTGCAGCCAGTTCAAATCCCCTTGCTTCAATTTCGGCTGCCACAATTTGTGTATAAATAGCGATCCGGGCCGCGATATTTTTCAATCCGTCCGGGCCATGATATACGGCATACATTGCTGCCATATTAGCGAGCAATGCCTGCGCCGTACAGATGTTGGAGGTAGCTTTTTCTCTTTTAATATGCTGTTCGCGGGTTTGCAGCGCCATGCGTAAGGCGCGGTTGTCCTGGGCGTCTACACTGATACCGATAATACGGCCGGGGAATACCCGTTTAAACTCATCCCTGGCCGAAATGAACGCTGCATGCGGTCCGCCAAAACCTAAGGGAACACCCAACCTTTGGGCCGAGCCAATAGCAACATCGGCCCCTAACTCACCGGGAGGCGTCAGCAATGTCAGCGCCAGCAAATCGGTGGCCATTGCTATGTGGCCGCCTGCCTTTTGTACATTGCTGATAAAATCGCGATAGTCTTCTATACTTCCCGTATTGTTAGGGTATTGAACCAAAGCGCCAAAATATGTTTCATCGATGCCGGCAACTTTATAATCTCCTTCAACCACTTCAATGCCAAATGGTAATGCGCGTGTATAAACCACATCTTTTGTCTGAGGAAAAACAGCTTCATCTAAAAAGAATTTCGGTCGCTCCGGCTGCTCCTGCCTGTTCTTTAAATGAAAGAACATGATCATTGCTTCCGCCGCTGCCGTTGCTTCATCTAAAAGCGATGCATTTGCCAAAGGCAGTGCCGTAAGATCGCTCACAAGCGTCTGAAAATTTAAGAGGCTTTCCAAACGCCCCTGCGATATTTCGGCCTGGTAAGGTGTATACTGCGTGTACCAACCCGGGTTTTCAAAAATATTTCTCAATATAACCGACGGCACAATGGTTCCGTAATATCCCTGTCCTATATAGTTTTTAAATAATTTATTTTTTAAAGAGACGTTTTTAATATGCCTCAGGTACTCATGCTCGCTCATGGCCTTTGGTATCTTCAAAGCCCCTTTCATTCTTATCGTGCCCGGTACTGTCCCGGCGATCAGCTCGTCCAGGTTAGAAAAGCCTGTTTCATACAACATTTTCCGGGTTTCCGGATCATTAGGCCCAATATGCCTTTTGGAAAACGCTCTGGATTGAAGCTCTAAAATATTCATATACGATACGTCTTAAATAATTTGGATGTGCAAAAGTACTATTAAATCGCGAGGTGTATTTGTGCACACGATTGAACAATAAACAATATGTGCATAACTATTGTTGAAAAATAGCTTTCAAGCCCGTAATGATAGCCGGAACCAGTTATATTAAAATTCATACAGATATATAATTATCCTGCTCATGTTATCTTTGTACTTTTGCCCCATCATGCAATCGGCCAGGGAACATTTGCTTTTACTTTTTAGTACACCATTGTACATTACAGTTATAGGTTTGGAAATTTTACTAAGCCATTTCCGTAAACAGGAAACTTATTCCGTTAAAGACACTGTACAAAATATTTACCTCATGCTTTTAAACGGCGGTATTGATCTGCTGTTCCGTGCTATTTATATTGGGATGATCCTGTTCTTTTTTTATGATCACCGGATTACCGAGCCGATCGGTACTTCCTGGATATACTGGACCATACTGTTACTTTCAGAAGATTTTGTGTATTACTGGCTGCACCGTATCGATCATGAATCCCGCATTTTCTGGGCCACCCATTTCACCCATCATTCTTCTTCTAAATTCAATTTAACTGTCGGGTTCCGCTCTTCGGTATTTGAGCCCCTGTACCGGTTTGTATATTTTATACCGCTTGCCTGGCTGGGCTTTAACCCGCTGGATATTGCCTTTATATATTCTGTTACCCAGATATGGGGAATACTGGTGCATACCGAAAAAGTTAATAAAATGGGCTTCCTGGAGCATATTCTTGTTACGCCTTCTCATCATAGGGTGCATCACAGTTCCAACCCCAAATACCTGGATAAAAATATGGGCATGTTCCTGATCATCTGGGATAAACTTTTCGGCACTTTCCAGGAAGAGCTGCCGGCAGCAGCTTACCAGCCTATAAAATATGGGCTCACTAAACCGATTGAAAAGGAAAATGCTGTTACTATTGTTTTTCACGAATGGAGCAATATTTACAAAGACCTGCGGCAAAAGAACTTAACATTTAAACAACGATTAGGTTATCTTTTTGGCCCGCCCGGCTGGAGCCACGACGGCAGCCGCCAAACCAGCGAACAAATGAGACAGGCGGAAGAAAACGCAAGCAGTGGCACGCCTTAGTGAACTGAGCATGAATTTTGAAATATGACCCTATGCTTTATGCATTATGCTTTTAGCCTTTAGCTTTTTATGAATATCCCCTGAAAACAGTGTAGCAGACTGCCAGCCGATGGCCATCCTTAACAAACGTTCTTTTTTGCAGCTTCGTTACAGCTAACCAGCAATATCCCCAAAAAAAGAATCATTAGAATAGAGTGTCTGTATAATCATTGTACTCTTAGACATTACAATCTATATTGTCCTATAAGTGCTTTTTTTCTATATACCGTTATGTCAAAGCTATTTTTGTTTTTAACAAGGGGCAATACCCCTTGTCAACAAAGTATAGTTTATTTCAGAAACAGACCCACCCAGAAAAAATGAAAAATCACCAGAAATACTTACATTGATTTTATCAGGAACTAAAATCCTGGCTATAGGGCCATTCCAATTAGTTATTTGTTGCAGTGCTGTGCCCAACTTATTTGCTACCGCTGCACTTTCCCTTACTCTTTGCTCCCGCTCTGCCCTCTGTTTTTCCCGGTCTACATACACGCCGCCGCCGGTTGTACCCTGGTGCGAACTTCTCCAAAAGCTCAAACCCGCTTCAATAAGCTGGTTACCGGCGGCATCATATTGATAAGCTATCGCTCCATTACCATTACCGTTACCTGCTCCCGTAAATTTAAGATATCCCACGCAGGATACTAACGTTTTTTTCGTATTCCTTCGGCGAACCCCGTCATTGATGTTCAGTATGCGAGGGATAATTTTGCGGCAGCAGGGAGTGTAGATTTTCCTTTGGGGTTTTGTTGATATTGTCAAATAAGTGGGTGAGCCATTTTTC
>JASGEW010000126.1:0-43669 GCA_047606125.1 Niabella sp.
AATTTACCCGACCGCCTCAAATATGGATCAAAACTTTTTTACAATATTGCCTAATTTAAGATGGATGAAAAAAATAGGCACATACGGAAATATGCGTATCTTTTACAGAACCAGCACCGACTTTCCCACCATTGATCAGTTGCAGGATGTTGTTGACAGTTCGAGCCAAACAAATATTTCTTATGGCAATCCCAGCCTCAAGCAATCTTATAGTCACCTGGGGGTGTTGAGATATACCTGGGCCAATACGCATAATAACAACAGCTTTTCAGCCAACGTTTCTTACAAAACCTCCAGCAATTATATTACATCAGATGTAGTTAACAGTGATGGTATTACCAGCACCACGTACATAAATTTGGATGGGTACCAGAATTTTAACGGCCTGTTGGTATATGCTTTCCCTGTAAAAGCTATAAAATCTAATTTTAACATTACTACCAATTATACCTACTCTAAAACCCCCAGCAAGTATAATGACGAAGTAGGATTTGTGTCGAGAAACACTTTGGGCGGCGGCATAGTATTAAGCAGCAATGTAAGCGAATATGTGGATTTTACAGTAAGATATGATGCCAATTATACTAAAACCACCAGCACTTTAAATAATGCCAGCAGCGGACAAAACTATTTCCAGCAAACCCCAAGTTTCATATTGAACCTGCTGTCGAAAAATGGCTGGCTCTTTAATACTACCGTTGATTATACCGATTATAACCTTAAAGGCTCGGCAGGAGTACAATATACTTTGTGGAATGCATCCATTGGTAAAAAATTTCTGCCTAAGAAAGCCGGTGAGCTGAAATTGTCGGTATTTGATATTTTGAAACAAAACAATAGTTTTAGTCAAACAGTAAATAGCTATAACCTGATACAGACAACTACCACAAAAGTATTACAGCAATATTTTATGCTTACATTCACGTACAGTCTTAAAAACTTTGGCAAAGGCAAAGCCTCCTCTTCAAATGAAGATGACAGAAGGCGGGACGGGCCACCCATGGGCGGTCCTCCTCCCGGCGGCGGTTTCCCCGGCGGCGGACCCGGTGGCGGCTTTTAAAAATAAAAGTCGTAATATCGCGGCCAAATAATCAAAACTGGTGAGTGAACAATTATTGGTGGAGGAACTGAAGCTGGGAAGCGAAGCCGCTTTCAAGACTATCGTGGACGCTTACCAGGACATGATCTACAATACCTGCCTGAGCATTGTTAAAAGCGAAGAGGATGCAGAAGACCTGGCACAGGAAGTGTTTGTACAGGTTTATCAGTCCATCCACACTTTTAAAGGCGAGTCGAAGCTGTCCACATGGTTATACCGAATAGCCACTACCAAATCGTTAGATCATGAGCGGAAAAAGAAAAGAAAAAAACGTTTTGGTTTTGTTAAGAGCATTTTTGGAGAAGACGCCCAGGTAGAAGTAAATCCTCCGGATTTTAACCACCCTGGTGTGGTGCTGGACAGTAAGGAAAATGCCGCAACCCTATTCAGAGCTCTTGATAAAATTCCTGAAAATCAGAAAATTGCGTTTATTTTGACAAAAGTGGAAGGATTAAGTTACCAGGAAGTGTCGGAAATTATGCAGACTACAGTATCTTCGGTAGAATCCTTATTACACAGGGCTAAAAATAATTTAAGGAAAATATTAGCGGGAAATGATGCATAAAAATACATGGATTTTGAAAAAGTAACGTCTAAAACAATATGATGCAACGCTCAAGCAAGGATATAGAAAAAATATTAGACAGCTTCAACGGTATGCGCCGCGCTGAGGCGAGACCTTTTATGCATACCCGTGTTTTGGCAAGATTGAGAGAAGAAAATACTTTCTGGGGTCGTACCGTTTCGTTTATAGCGCGGCCGGTAATTGCTGTTGTGTGCCTGGCATCCGTATTAATCGCCAATATATATACCGTTATTAAATCTGAAAATACCGATACTGCCGACATCTCCTCTGTAATGGCATCCAGTTCTGTTTCTGATATTTTGCATAATGATAATTATGTACTTGCTGTAAATGATCAATAATAAAAAGAATGAGTACCCAATCAAGAAATAAAATACTGGTTTTTATAATTTTTTTGCTTTTGCTTACTAATATTCTGATAGTTGGCTATTTTTTGTTTTTTTATAAAAAGCCAATGAAGGGCGACAAAGGTAATAAAGATGATTTTGCAGCTATACTGCAAAAAGAAGTAGGTTTTAGTAAAGAACAGGTAGCCCGGTTTAATATATTAAAAGAAAAAGACTGGGCTCAGGCAAAAGCAAAAATGGATAATATTTTAGACGTAAAAAATGCCATTTTTGACTTAGCCAAACAACCTGGTGTAGCAGACTCAACCGTGGAAAAACTGGCTGATTCGATTGGGAACCTTCAAAAACAGGTTGAAATGAGCGCATACCGGCATGTAGCCGCAACCAGGCATCTTTGTACACCGCAACAATTGCCGGCTTATGATTCTTTAATGAAAAAAATCATTAATAAAGGGCGTCGCAGAGGCGGTAAACCCCCTTATGATGGTCCGCCGCCACCCAGAAATTAATACACGTTTGCAACTTTTGAGAGATCTGTGCATCTTATAAAAAAAGTCTTTCAAATGAAAGCAAAAGCCTTTTTTATTATCATTGTTTTTTGTGCATTTCACCCGGTTTCGTTATTTGCCCAAAACCAGCGACGGACAGCAAGTCCCCGTGAGAAAGCCGATCGGGCAGTTGAGCAAATCGATGCCTCTCTGAAACTTGAAAAATCAAAGCGCAGTTCTGTCCAGGGTATTTTCACCGATTTCTACAGTGATCAGCAAAAATTAAAAAATAACCTGCAACACACCGCTTCCGACACCCGGCAGGAATTTAAACGCCAGGATTTTCAAGCCGTAAGGAGGCAAAACGAAGCATTACTTAACAAGAGGGATAACCGGTTAAAAGAAGCACTAACCGAACAGCAATACAGAAAATGGAAGAGCAGCATAGAGCCTGCGTTAAAAAGCGCAAGTCGCAGAGAATAAGTTGTTCAATCATCTAATGAATCGTAAAACAGGAGAGCATATCTGTTCCCGCCAATGCTTCGTGATCCTGAACAAGCGCTAATCTGCGGCCATCCGCGCTCCATACAACTGCATGAAATTCTCTGGCGGGCAAAGGCAGTTTTGTCTGGCCGAAATTTTTTGTATTCACTAAAAATCCCTCCAGATTTTGCGTTATATAAAAAATATATTTTCCGTCGGGACTTAAATACCCCCTTGTGTAATTAAAGTTCAGGGGGCGCTTCTGAACCAGTTTATTATTGATATAAGTATTCAGGTAATTGGTGTCTTCGGCTAAAAAATGCCCATCGTCGAGAAACAGCAACTCATTTTTATCATTAAAGGCAAATTTAGCATTGAGGTTCGAAAACCTCCGGGTGCCGAAGTTCTGCAAGGTGTCTTTCCCCCGTAATAATAAATGCAGGTATTCATCTGCCATGCCGGTTCCTGAATCACTGGGGCTATAAACGGTGTAAGCAAGTTGCCTGTTAAGCAGATAGGGTTCGCCCATCAGCTCAAATAACCGGTATTTAATGGCAGCCTGTCGCACCGTATTGATTTTTTTTGTTTTAAGATTTACCTCACTGAAAGAGATACCACCTCCAAACAGGCCATTTATTTCGCTCCCGGTTTTATAAAGCAGGTTTAAGGAATCGATAAAAAAAGGATCGAGCAAATAATCGCCCATGGGTTTGGCCACTTCGTCACTTTTACCCGTAATGGTGCTGAAAACCCTGATACTGTTTCCACTGAAAGAGGATGCATACATTTTATCCTGTGCCTGCATTGGTTTAAGCTGGTAAGCATAGGCAATCCTTGCATCGTTCGGGGAAAACGTCGGCGACCACCCGTAGTCTAATAAGGTCAGCGCTTTATTATTCGCCTTATATAAACATACAATAGGGTCATATTGCCTGCTCTGAAAATTGGAGAGCAGATTGCCGGCTGCGGTTTTTAAAAGATCGTCCGGGCGGGCGGCACTGTCCCTGCCACTGAAGTGGCAAACAAACGCTATTTCGTTTTGCGCATTGGCAATTGAGGGGTTCAGGATATAAAAACCTTTTTGAAACCATTGAAACGATTGCTGCACCTGGGGTGCTTGTGCGCGGGCCGGGAAACAAGTAAAAAAGAATAACCCCAAGAAAAAAAAACTGTAGATCACCCTAATCATAAATCGATGTATATCAGAATGTAATAACGAAATTTTCCACTAAATATTATGGACTGCCGGCACAAGACGTTCACGATGCCTTTTTAGTTTGAACCGGAACACAACTTTAACATTTGAAATATGCAACCGGGCTAAAATTTAATATTAAGTTACTGTTAAGTTCAGTAACTTTCCCATGAATATTTATTATTGTTGTGGGGCATGGGGAACTCCCATAAAAATTTTTCATTCATTCTTTGTGGAACCCGCCTGCCGGACGGGCAGGTTTATGAATGAAAAATTTCATGTACGTTTCTTGTATATTTATTATTGTTTTTGGCCTACCGCCTGCCTGTCTGGTAGGCAGGCGGTAGGCAGGGAACCTTTGATGTCCCGATCCCGAAAAAATCGGGACGGGATCATGTTGGTTTAGACAACAAGTTCGATGTTTGCTCCGATATGAAAAAATTAGTTTTCATATTTTCTTTTTTATGGCTCCAGATAAACAATCTGGCCGCTGCCAGCAAAACCATATCGTTCAACTTTTATGGCACGCCCTTTTCATTTATATATAATGATGAGAACTTTGTCGGTTTTGATGACGCGAACCTCAGCGAAGCCGCAATAAGGGCATTTTATCGTACCATCAGCCAAAAGGATTACAGTGCCCTGCTGGCTGCATTAAATCATTACAGGCAGGCGAAACAGCCCGATGACTGGTTCTACTATCAGCTGGTACGCAACACTGCAGAACAAATCAGTCCCAAATCCCAAAACTACTTACGATATACCTTGTATAAATGGTATTTTATGCTCCGGAGCGGTTATACTCCCTTACTATCCATACATAACAACCTGTTGCTTTTTTATATTCAAAGCAACGAAAATGAGTATCACTTTAAAATAAAAGTAAATCCTAAAATAAAAACACTGTTTGCCAATTATCCAACAGTAGATTATGAAAACTATTTGAACATTCCGCTAAGCAGTGATACTTACAGCAGCCTGATACCCGCACTTAAAAAATTTTTAAAAGGTAAAACAGAAAAACAAGGCCTGGATTACCTTATGCAACTGACCCGGTATGCTTTTGTGTTTGAACCGGACACAAAGCAGTTTGGGCAGGAAAAAAGGCTTACGCCCGAACAAACTTTATTATACGAAAACAGCGATTGCGAAGACCGGGTTATTTTCTTTTTTTCGCTGGTGAAGGAAATATATAACCTGCCAATGATCGTGATTACCTACCCGCAGCATGTAACCATTGCCGTAAACTTTGATAAGCGTGGAGGAACGCCCATTATGTACGAAGGCAAGCCCTATTATATTTGCGAACCCACCCCGCAGACAGAAGATTTGAATATTGGCCAGCAATCTTCAAAACTAAAAAAGGAAAATTTTGAAGTGGTATATTCGTATTTGCCAAAATAAAAGGGGCTTTCTCAAGAACGCCTGAAGGCATCAATATCACTGTCCGCAGGTCCCGATTATTGCGGCATCCCGGATCTTTTCCAGAAATGCCGCCCGGGTTTCTTCTGCAGATCAAAAAGCGCTTACTAAGAAGCGCTTACTAAATATTAAATATACCAGAACTATCTATTTACCCCAAACTGTCCAGCCGCTTGTCCAATCATTTGTTCCGTCAAATGCACCTTTATAAGCAACTTTGTCAAAAAAGGTATCGGTTAAAGTACTAAAATCAAATAAAGCGCCGGTTAACAGGGGTGAGCCTGTTTGCGGTTGTAAACCAGGGCTGGTATTATTAAATGGATCTGAAAGCTTTAACGTTGAATTATCTGTAACTACCGTAGATTTATCACGACCAGTAACTAAAGAAGTAAAAGAAGTTAAATCATAAGACGAGAAACCCGTAATAGTTAATCCCGTTTGAACATCTATCGGATTAGAAAGTGCATTAACATAGCTGTTATAAAATGAACTTATACCTCTTAAATAATATGCAACAGTGGAGTCTTCCTGAACCCTAAGGCCTCCGTCCTGACCACCAATTACAACAGAATTTGCCAAAATAAACTTACATCCCCTTCTCCAACGCATTCCCCAGCCAAAATCAGCATTGGTTGTATTATTAGGACCTATTGCAGTGAAGTTAGATAACACCGGGAAGGTAATCGGCGACCTGCTCAACGCAAATCCATTTGATGGATTTACATTATCGACCTCAAAATTATTAGATACATCGCCTGTAGTTCCTTTAGCATCTGTAAATTCAGGATCTTTTATAGAAACTGCAAACTGAATTTTACCGTGATAACCGTCATCCATATCAAAATCATCGTCTGCGCAGTTATATGCAACGAGATATTTACAATTTACAGCGCCTCCAAAGAACTCAAACGCATCATCGAGTCCCCGCACAACCTGAATATGATCTATGGTTGTACCAGAACCTACTGCATATAACGAAAGTCCATTAACTTCATCGCCAGGAGCAACAGCTTTTCCACCGTACTCGATTCTTACGTATTGTAATATTCCAGAGTTGTCGGCATCATCTGTACCTCCAAAAGCACTGAATGCAGCATCCACACCACCTTCTATCACACTATGGTTATTATTACCGGTAGCCTGTCCTACCAAAATTATCCCACCCAGATCTCCCGGTTGCGGGCTGGATTCAGCTGACGTAAAAACTATCGGATTAGAAGAGGTGCCCTGAGCCATTATTTTAGCCCCCCTGTATATTACCAAAACTCCTGCAGAATCATTATTGGAAACAATTTTAGTACCTGCATCAATTGTAATAGTTGCGCCTGTTTGTACATATACATATCCTCTTAACCGATAGGTTTTATCGCTGGTAAGATGAATGTCCTCTGTAATAGTTCCGCGAATATCGCCGTTAGCTGCAACACCGGTTCCGGTGCTGCCTCCATCCGGATCTGCTGCATCATTACTTTTACTGCATGATGCTGCTGCAACTGACAGTAATAATGACAAATAGAAAATACTTTTTTTCATGTTTATTGCTTTTTAAAGGTTTGACTAATTGAATTTATACCTGAGAGAAAGCGAAATGTTTGTGCCATACCTGCTTTTTTGTATTATTTTGTCTTCTTCATTGTTATAATTTATGTTGCTGGTATTGCTATCATATTTCGAATACCAAATAAATGGTTGAGCAAGAATATCGCTGGCTGTAAGCTTTGCTTCAAGTTTCTCGCTCTTTAAAAACTTCTTGCTGATTTGAAAATCAACCAGATCCCTGGGCTTTTCATAGATGTTTAAAGCGCCATTAGCCGCTGATCTGAACTTTAATCTTGGGCCTATCCTATTATACAGCACATTAACTGAAAAATTATCATTATCAGCGGTATAATTTAATCCCCCATTAATTAAATAAGGTGATAACCCCTGTAAAGGATTATTAATCTTAGTCCCATCAAACTTCACTTCGCCATGCAAATAAGAACCGTTTGCATAAAAAGTAAGATGATCAAGAAAATCTGAATTTGTGATAAACCCCAATCGCTTTCTGATTTCAACTTCTGCACCGTAAGTGACTGCATTATCGGCATTAGAATAAGACAATACATCATTACCCTGATTTACCTGTTCAATTGGTTTATCGAAATATTTATAAAATACGCTTGCAGAAACAATCTCTCCGGAAGCGGGAAACCATTCGTATCTTAAATCAGCATTTGTTATCCTGCTTCTTTCTAATGCTTCATTTCCCTGGATTAACCACTCATTATCATAATCGTATGTTCTGTATGGCGCTAACTCCCTAAATTCCGGCCTGTTAACAGCCTGCGAGGCAGCCAGTCTCAAATTGGTTTGTGTATTCAAACCATATGTAAGTAATAATGAAGGTAAGATATCGTTATTATCATAGGTTTTTGTGGCCTTCCCCTTCGTTATTAACTCCTGATGATAACGTTCAAACCGAGCCCCCCATGTAAGTTTAAGTTTATCATTAAATTTATTATCCAACATCGCATACCCCGCGTTTAACATAGCATTACCCGTATAGTTTGTTGAAAGTGTGGGAAGGTTTGCAACAGTTAAACCATATTGATCAATATTTGCCTGACTGAATATATTAGTAAAAGTTGCCGAAGTGCTCTCGGTAATTGTTACTCCGTTAGAAGTAAGGCCAGCATATCCCAATGCATCTGCTTCAACGGCCCTGTCCCGGTAGTTATTTAATGTGCCGAATTTTAATTTATGCGTTTGGCCAAACCAATCAAATTGTTTAGCAGCATTCGCTGACAGACCATATATATACTCATTTAAGAAAGAATATATCCGACCAGCATTTTTTATTTCCGGAGAGTTTTGGTTACTCAATTTAAGGTAATACCCTTCGGATTGCTGAGTGGATACAAAGTTTAATATCCTTTGATCAGGCTGATTTTTATATGCATAACTGAATGAGCCGTTCCAATCAACATCCCATTGTTTTTCTAATTTATGAATCCCTTCTAATACACTGTTAAATAAACCGGTTTGATTAATCTCATTGTTAACACCTTTTATATAAAACGTCCCATTCTCATTTTCAAAATTGGCACCCTGCCTTAAACTGATAATCCTAGAAAAGTTATTGTTGAACAAATTCTTTAGTGCAACTTTACTCTTTCTGTAAGCATAACTAAGATTTAATAATGCTGTAACATTATTTTTTTCCTCATAGTTGTTATTATTATAATCATAGATTTCTCTCTTAGTTATATCAAATTGGGTCCTTTCTCTTGTATAAAGAGTCCGCCCGGTTCCGTAATTTATTGAATATATATACCCAAGTTTATTATTGCTTTGAAATATTTTAGTAGTACCACCGGTGTAGGATAGGCTTACTGAAGGAAGGCTTTTATTTGTCGTTGTATAACCAAAGCTTGTATTAAACATTTTGGTTATTGCTTGTTTAAAATCATCAGACTGACTAATAAAATCACTCATATGCCTGTAATAGGGACCGGGAATTTGCCTCGAATCATCCAAAAAACCTAAAGCATCATATTTGCCGGTAGAAGTAGGTTTATAAAACTCTTTACCAGTTGTCAACGTGTTGTAGCCTAATGACAGGGACAATTCACTCAATGTTTTTGCAGGAAAATCTTTAGTAACTACTTTTACAGCACCTCCCACAAAATCACCAGGTAAATCAGCTGTAGGAGATTTATATATGATAATATTATCGACAACTGAAGAGGGTATGATATCAAACGAAAATGCTTTTTTATCTGCCTCTGTACTTGGCAATACAGCATTATTAAGCATAGAAACGTTGTATCTTTCACTTAATCCTCGTATAATTACAAATTTGTTATCCTGTATAGAAGTACCGCTCACCCGTTTCAAAACATCACCCGTATTTCTATCAGGAGACTTTCTGATTACTTCCGCTGATATCCCGTCTGAAATAGCAGCATTTATTTTTTGAAATGCATACAAAGAAGCAGCAGTTTCTTTCCTTGCGGAAGTTGATCTTACCACCACACCTTGTAGTTGCTGTGAAGTTCTTTCAAGTGTTATAATAATGGGAGCTGGTGTTTCATCTAACACTTCAACATCTGTAATTTCTTTTGTTTTATATCCTACAAAAGAAATCTGTAAAGTATACCTGG
This sequence comes from Niabella sp., assembly GCA_047606125.1. Lineage (GTDB taxonomy): Bacteria > Bacteroidota > Bacteroidia > Chitinophagales > Chitinophagaceae > Niabella. The sequence continues at coordinate 9,766 of JASGEW010000126.1, forward strand.
TATTTTTTTGTGCAGGAACAAAAAAAATTCCGTCCACATCAGTAGTTACACCTTTAGTATTATCTTTTACAAGCACGGTAGCACCAGCTATAGGATTGCCATTTTCTACATCCGTTACCTTACCGGTAATTTTAACCTGTGCCGATAGGGTATTGCCCATAAAAAACAGCAAAGCAGAAGTTATGTAGGTAAGCACTGCCTGTTTTATTCGCATACATGAAATTTCTGCAAAGGTGTATGCGCTATATTAATGAGTTGTTAAGGTCATATTACCAAATTGTAACGCTAATGCAACCACAATATTAATTAACGGGCATTTTGTTAATATCTCTATGAGAACCCCGGCCTTATAAGTAAATTTGGGAAATATTACTGTATTAAGGAATTATTAATTCCCGTAATTTTAAGATATATAAACCTTTAAGCTAATATTTTTGCCATCGTTAAATAAAATCTGATATGGGTCTTAACTCAATACTTAAAATCTTTACACCAAGCAGTACTGTTTTTTTCGAACTGTTCGAAAAAATTTCAGAGAATGTTGCCAAATCCGGCAGCCTGCTAAAACAAATGGTTTCTGAGCCTGATTATGATAAGCGCAGCGCTTTAGTACAGGCTATTATTGATGTGGAACACGACAGCGATGAACTCACTCATAATGTCTTTACCGAATTAAGCAGAAACTTTATTACCCCGTTTGACCGGGAAGACATTCACTACCTGGCCAGTGCACTGGATGATATTGTTGACTATATTTATTCCGCGGCAAAAAAAATTAATTTTTACCGGGTAAACCCCAACGACACCGGTATACAAAAAATGGCCGAGTTAATTGAACAGGGTTCCCTGCATGTAAAAGCAGCCGTTGCCGAGCTAAGGGATATGAAGAAAATAAGAAACATTACTGAAGCGCTTGTTAAAATAAACAGCATCGAAAACCAGGCCGATGACGTATTTGACATGAGCATTGAAAAACTGTTTAACACAGAACCCGACACTAAAGAGGTTATCAAAAAAAGAGATATTTACCAGGTAATGGAAACTGTTACCGATAAATGTGAAGATGCCGGAAATGTGATCGAATCCATTATTATTAAATACGCTTAATTGGTTCATCGTTCATAGCAAATAGTTCATAGCCATGTATATAAGGTATAGGCTGCAACTATGAACCATCAACCATGAACTATTAATCACATATTATGTTCACATTACTTATAGTAATTGTTGCGCTTTCCCTGATCTTTGATTATATCAACGGCTTTCACGATGCCGCCAATTCCATTGCTACCATTGTTTCTACAAAAGTGCTCACCCCGTTTCAGGCGGTAATATGGGCTGCTTTCTGGAACTTTGTAGCCTATTTTGTTTTTCAGGATCATAAGGTTGCAGATACTATTGCCAAAACCGTAAGGCCCGAATTTCTTAATTACGATCTTACCGTAATATTAGCCGCTATCATAGCTGCCATTTTATGGAACCTTTTTACGTGGTGGTTTGGTATACCTTCCAGCTCATCACATACTTTAATAGGCGGGCTTATTGGCGCGGCTATTGCAAAAGCCCATACGGTGGATGTTATTGTAATGAAAAACTTCGTTAAAACAGTGGCCTTCATTTTTCTTTCGCCCCTCATAGGTATGATACTGGCTTTCCTTATTACCGTTGCCATACTATGGATTTGCAGGAAAAAAAATCCCTACAGCACTGAAAAATGGTTCAAGCGGCTGCAGCTGTTGTCTTCTGCGGCATTCAGTCTTGGGCATGGCGGTAATGACGCCCAAAAAGTAATGGGGCTTATTTCTGTGGTTATTCTTTACCATGGCGTACAAACAGGCACCCTGAATGCCGATGTTGACCCCAAAGACATACTTGTTTCGCATGCCTGGATACCTATTGCCTGTTATAGCGCCATTGCCTTGGGTACCATGAGCGGCGGATGGAAAATAGTGAAAACCATGGGCACCCGTATTACCAAAGTAACACCGCTGGAAGGTGTGGCCGCCGAAACGGCCGCTGCATCCACACTGATATTGACCGAAGGAATGGGTATTCCTGTAAGCACCACTCATACGGTAACCGGCGCCATTATTGGCGTAGGCGCTACCAAAAGGTTATCGGCCGTTAGATGGGGGGTTACCCTAAACCTTTTAATAGCCTGGATATTAACCATACCGGTTAGTGCGCTGGTGGCTGCAATTGTATATTATATTATCCGTTTATTCGTTCACTAACTGTAAACCTGCCGGGTGCAATATTCAAAAGATTAGTTCATACAACTATCTTTGCCCCATGTACATATTGAAAAAGTCTTTAGGCCAGCATTTTTTAAAAGACGAAAATATTTGCCGGAAGATAGCTGATACAATACAGGAGGAAAATTTTTCACAGCTTTTGGAGATAGGGCCTGGTGGAGGTGCTATTACAAAATATCTGGTTAAAATTCCTGGTATTCATTTTAAGGCAATAGAAATTGATGAGGAAAAAATTGATTATCTTAAAAATACTTACCCCGAACTACAGGATAAAATCATTAACCAGAGCTTTCTGGATGCGGCGCCTCCTTTTAAAGACGAGTTTATGATCGCAGGCAATTTTCCCTATAATATTTCTACACAGATTTTGTTCAAGATACTGGAGTGGAAGCAGCAGGTGCCTGTGGTTGCAGGAATGTTCCAGAAAGAAGTGGCGCAGCGGGTGGCCGCTCCTGCCGGTAATAAAACTTATGGCATTTTAAGCGTTGTGGTACAGGCTTTTTATGATGTTAAATACCTGTTTGATGTAAACGAACAGTGCTTTAATCCACCACCAAAAGTAAAAAGCGGGGTTATAAAAATGTATCGCAAAAAAGAAGTAGCGCCAATGAAAAGCGAAAAGCATTTTTTCAGTCTTGTAAAGGCAGCTTTTAATCAACGGCGGAAAACCCTGCGCAATGCCACGAGGAACTTTTTTGATGAACCTGTTTTACAAAACGACATATTTAATAAGCGGGCAGAACAGCTTACCGTAAAAGATTTTGCCGGGCTCACTTTTGAAATGAAATAATAAAAGAGAATATAGTATCCTTATATGAACAAAGTAATTATCACGGGTAACTCCCATCCTGTTTTGCAGGAAACACTGGCTGCCAAAGGATTTGAAGTAATATACAACCCACAGATCTCTTACGACGAAATAAAAACTTCGGGCAATGATGTAACAGGGCTGATTTTAACTACCCGCATAAAAGTAGATAAGCAATTGATCGATGCCCTGCCGCGGCTTAAATGGATCGGGCGTTTGGGTAGCGGCATGGAGCTGATTGATGTTGCCTACGCTAAAAGCAAAGGCATACAATGCGAAAGCAGCCCGGAGGGCAACCGTAATGCAGTGGCCGAACACTCGCTGGGGATGCTGCTCATGCAAATGAATAAGATGAATATTGCTGTACCCGAAGTGCAACAAGGCATTTGGCTGCGTAACGAAAACCGGGGTACTGAACTTACGGGAAAAACGATCGGCATTATTGGCTATGGTAACACCGGCAGCAGCTTTGCAAGACTGTTACAGCCCTTTAATGTTACTGTATTAGCTTACGATAAATATAAGAATGGCTTTGCCGGCAGCTATATAAAAGAGGCTTCGCTGGAACAGGTATGTAAATATGCGGATGTTATCAGCTTTAATGTGCCGCTTACCGACGAGACTTATCACATGCTGAACAATTCTTTAGTAAAGCTGATGGAGCAAAAGCCAATTGTATTAAGCGCCTGCAGGGGTAAAGTAATTGATATCGCCGCATTAATTGATGGTTTACAATCAGGCATTATTTCGGGCGCCTGTCTTGATGTACTGGAAAATGAAAAATTAAATACTTACACCGATGCTGAAAAGCAGCAATTGAATAAACTGCTTTCTTTCCCCGGAGTTATTGTAACGCCACATATAGCAGGTTACAGCCATGAAGCTTTTTTAAAAATGGCCACCATATTATTAAAAAAGCTGGGTTTTTAGCTGCTTTTCTTTAACAAATCGTTTGAGGATGTAAAAAATATTTTTATTATATTTGTAACACTTGATAGCAACGCTCTGGTAGCATTCCGGGGCGTTGTTATTTTTTTCTGTTCAATATAAAAAACAAGATTTATGAGTGCTATTCAGTATGTTACGAAAGAGACGCTGGAGCAAATGAAAGAAGAATTGCAACAGTTAAAAGGGGTGGAACGCCCGGCCGCCAGTAAGGCCATCGCCGAAGCCCGTGAAAAAGGAGATCTAAAAGAGAATGCCGAGTACGATGCCGCCAAAGAAGCCCAGGGCCTTTTGGAGGCAAAAATAGCTGCGCTTGAAGGCGCATTAGCCAACGCCCGTGTGGTTGATGAGAGCACCATTGATACCAGTAAAGTGTCTATACTTACCAGAGTGAAATTAACCAACCTGAAAACAAAAAAACAGGTTACTTACCAATTAGTAAGCGAGCAGGAAGCAGACCTGAAAGCTGGTAAGATTTCTATAAGCTCCCCTATAGGTAAAGGTATCCTGGGAAAAGAGCCGGGGGAAGTAGCAGACGTGCAGGCCCCTGCAGGATTAATACAATTCAGAGTGGAGCAAATCAGTTTATAAGCTGTTCATTAATAAAAAACAGAACCGGCATAGGAAGCCGGTTTTTTATTTATTTTGAGAAACAAATCACAAATCTATTATCAATGACTATTTTTTCAAAAATCATTGCAGGCGAAATACCTTCTTATAAAATAGCTGAGGATGATCAGTTCATCGCTTTTCTTGATATTATGCCTTTACGGAAAGGCCATGTACTGGTAGTGCCTAAAATAGAAGTAGATAAGCTTTTTGATGTTCCGGACGATTATCTCTCCGGTATATTGGTTTTTGCAAAACCGATCGCCAGGGCCATTGAAAAAACTTTTAACTGTAACCGTTGCGGAGTGAGTGTGGTGGGCATTGAAGTGCCCCATGCGCATGTACACCTCATTCCCATCAATGACGCCAACGATTTGAATTTTGTCCAGGAAAAATTAAAATATACAAATGAAGAAATGAAAGAAATTCAGCAGCTTATTATCAATAATATTAAAAGCTAATGTTTTTCTACCCTAATTTTTCGTTTTCCATTTGATTTACTTTTTAAACGTTCCCTGCGTTTGGCATTTTTAGCTTTAAGTTCCTTGTGCCAATCAAATTGCCATTCAGCCTTTTTTATTTGCTTACTATCTACTTGCGTCAAACTAACAATTTCAGTATCGAAAACTTCGCCGGTAGCAAGGTTCTCTATTGAATTAGTCAGTTTATCAATCTCAAAATCAAGTTCTATTTCTTTTTGCTTTTTCACCTTCCGAGTGTACGCAATTTCTGTTTGTTTTGGCAAGTTGAGCTGACAGCTACAGAATAGCAGTGGCGCCGACTTATAACCTGTTTAAAACAAATAATTTTTTTTGCCTCTTCCTGATACCGCCGTACTTTAAAATATAGGTAACAGTAAGCAGGAAACCTGCAAACGCCATTATTGCCCCTACAAAAGAAGGATAATGATAGCCCAGCCCAAATGCTATGGGCAAACCTCCAAAGTATGCGCCGATCGAATTGGCCACATTAAACGCAGCCTGCATAAAAGCAGCCCCCATCATGGCCGACTTATCGGCAGCACGGATCATCAGGATATTAATAGGCGAACCTACAGCCATTGCCAGCGCCCCTGAAATAAATGTAAGCGCCACAGAAACGGCCTGGTTCCGGGAAAAGAAAAACACACTTATTAATGCCGCTACCAGCAATATAAAAAGTATAGCAGCCGCCTTTTCAGGTTTCATTTTATCGGCCATTACGCCTCCTATTAAATTACCAACCACCATGCCAGCACCTACAACCAGCATCAGGCAGGATACCGATTTTTCAGAAAACCCGGATACATGCGTCATTAAAGGCGATATATAACTGATCCAGGCAAACAGGCCGCCGAAACCGATAGCCGTGATCAAAATGATCAACCATGCTTTACCGGTTTTAAAAAATTGCAGTTCCTCCTTTATTGTACCCTGCTCATTAAACTTTACAGCAGGCAGCCATAATTTTAAAAATAAGATCGTGAGCAAACCAATGGCTCCAACAATAATAAACGCATAGCGCCAGTTAAGCTGGTGCCCAATATAGGTTACCAAAGGCACCATCACCAGGTTGGCCATAGTTAAGCCCGCAAACATCATAGATATTGCCTGCGCCTGTTTTCCCTCTTTTGCAAGCCGGGATGCAACAACGGCGCCAATACCGAAAAAAGCACCATGCGGTAATCCTGAAAAAAAACGGGCCAGCATTAAACTGTAAAAGCCCGGAGCCGCCGCTGAAATACCATTAAATACCGTAAAAAGCAGCATTAACGCGATCAGCACTTTTTTAGGACTATATTTTACTGATAGGCCTACTAACAAAGGAGCGCCAACAATTACACCCAGGGCATACGCAGAAATAAGGTACCCGGCCTGCGGAATGCTGATCTTTAATGATGCCGCCACATCCTGCATCAGGCCCATTATAATAAATTCGGTGGTACCAATTGCTAATCCACCCAAAGCAAGAGGAAATAATTTTTTGTTCATAAAACATTGATTATTAATATAAAATCATCAAAATATGTGTATTTGATACACAATAATTGACGGTTTCGTTTAAACGTTTAAACAAAATTAGTAAATTTGCCTGGTATTTACCGATACAAATCGGTGATCTTTACAATTTAAAACATATAATTATGAAAAGAATAGCAGTAGATATGGATGGTGTGCTGGCTAATTGCTTTGAACAATTCGTAAAATATGAGCAGGCAGAAACCGGTATCATCAAATCTGTTAATGATGTATTGGGAAAGAAAGAGAAGGAAGCGTTTGAGCATGCAGAAAAGTATTTATACCGGCCGGGCTTTTTCAGAACCCTTCCGGTAATGGAACATAGCCAGGATGTGTTATATAAACTAAATAAAAAATACGAGATATTTATTGTTTCCTCGGCAACCGAATTTCCGCAATCTTTAACCGAGAAACAGGAATGGCTCAATGAACACTTTCCGTTTATACACTGGAAACAAATGGTATTTTGCGGGATAAAAACCATGATTAATGCGGATATCATGATAGATGATCACTTTAAGAACCTGGATCATTTTAAAGGTAAAACCATTTTGTTTAACCAGCCACATAACCAGCTGGCCGATGAAGGCAGGCATATAAGGGTTCATAACTGGAAAGAGATAGAACAGGTTTTACCTGGAATTGAACAAGCGGCCCCGTACCCTGTTTTAGCTGCAACGAAGGTGGAATATGCTCCTGTAATAAGCAAATACGCATAGTTACTGTTTATTCATTGCAGAGGCTCTGATGATTAATTCGGCAGGAATAAAAATCTTTTCCCGGGTTTCATTTCCTGCCATGCTTTGCATAAGCAGCGCTGTTGCTTTTTGGCCAAGCTGCTGCATTGGCTGTTTTACAAATGATATCTGGGGCAGAAAGAAATCAAAAACCTCGGTTTCATCAAAACCGATCAGTTGAATATCCTCCGGGACATGGATATTATTGTCCCTGATATATTTTAGCGCGTGTACCGCAATCCTGTTAGAGCCGAACAGCAATGCATCAATACCCATCTCTGAAGACAAAAGAGCAGCTGCGGCCGCGGTTATTTCTTCGGGATCGTTTTTAATATGCACTTTTTTAAGCAACTGTTCATCAAATAATATTCCGGCGGTGTTTAATGCATTGCGGTAACCTTCAATTCGGTCATTCAAGTGCTGCAGGCGGGTTTCATAACCCATCATTGCAATACGCCGCTTTCCATTATTGACAAATTGGGTCACTGCATCATAAGCCGCTTTTATATTATCAACATTTACGCAGTTTGCTTCTATTTCCCGGAAATAGCGGTCAGCAATTACAAAAGGTTTCTTTGTTCGTATAAGATCAAGGAGCTGCGGCTCGGCGCCTTCGGGAGGTAAAATGATCAAACCATCCACCTGGCGTTTCATAAATGCATCGATAAGCTTTTTAAATTTTCCCAGGTCTTCGTCGGAACTGCCCGAAATGACCGTATAGCCATATACAGCAGCTTCATCTTCAATAATACGGGCCAGCATTGAAGAGAACGGGTTAGCTATGTCGGCAACAATCAACCCAATCGTAAAAGTTTTACTGGTTTTCAGGCTTCTGGCAATCTGGTTGGGCCTGTAATCCAGTTCTTCTGCTGCCTTTCTTATTTTATCGGCAACAGTTTTACTGATCCGGTTTTTAAACCGGTCGTTTAACACATAAGATACAAGGGCCACCGAGACCCCGACCTTTTCTGCAATATCTTTTAATGAAACACGTTTTGCCATTGTTGGCAAATGTAACATTTACGCTACATTATGCAGCCCTCCTAATCTTCTCTTACAAACGGGTTGGTCCGCTTTTCATAACCAATGCTGGTGCCTCCTCCATGACCAGCATAAACTTTCACTTCATCAGGTAATGTGTACAACTGTGTTTTAACAGATTTTTCCAGGGTATCATCATCACCGCCCGGCAGGTCGGTGCGGCCGATGCTTCCTGCAAATAAAACGTCACCGCTAATTACAAAACCATCCTTTTCGTCATAAAAGCTAACACTTCCGGGTGAATGCCCCGGGGTAAACAAAACTTTCAATTCGTCACTTCCTATTTTAATAATATCTCCCGGGATCAGCCATTTCATTTCACCGTTATAATTATCAAATGGCAGCCCGTACATCTCGGCAGATTTTGGCGCAAAACTTAAAACCATTTGCTCCGCTTCATGCAAATACAAGGGCAATTGCCAGGTATCGCTTACATATTTATTACCAAATACATGATCGAGGTGACAATGTGTGTTTAATAAATATATTGGCTTTAACTTTTTGGAAGTAATAAACCGGGTCAGTTCCCTGCGCTCTTCATCAAAATAACACCCCGGATCGATAATACAGCAGTCGCCGTTTTCGTTGTATAGCACATACGTATTTTCCTGAACCGGATTGAAGGTAAAACGCTGAACAGATAACATGAAATATTGCTTTTGATGCTACAAACGTACAGGAAGTTTTTCATTCAGGAAATTGTACAAAATATGATCTGCTATTTTTCTTTTACAGAAATTACAGTGCACGCCACAGGCTGCCGGGGTTGTATGTTGTACCGATTAGCTTATTGTCTTAAGTTCCTGAGCATTGCTGATCAATCTCAACAGGATCCGTTGCTTTTCGTTTTTTAATACAAAACAATTAGTACCCGTAATCCTGTGTTATTCTGGGGTTGTCATCAATAACTGATTGCGGAAGGGGCAACAGCTCATTATGGTTAGAAGTAAAATATTGCGCTACATTGGTTATCCAGGATTCTGTAATTGATTTAGTCCAGTTAACACGGGTATAATCCGTGGCGCTCGACGGAGAGGTCTTGTATAAAGAATTGGCAAAAATCACCTGTAGTGATCCCGGTAAATAATACATGTACTGCGGCAGATTATTATACGGCGCTTCCTGGTTCATGATTTTTGTATAGTTGCTTCGCACTTCCGTAATTTTATCTCCCAGCAGGTTCCAGCGGATAAGATCATATTTGCGGATACCTTCTCCCCCGAATTCAAAAGACCGCTCGCTTACCAGCGCATTAAAAAAGCCCTCTTTATCTGCAGGCGTAACTCCTATTTCCGATTCATTGCCCTGAAAACCTCTTTTTCTTACTTCCTCAAAAGCGCTAACAGCACCGGCAGTAGGGCCGTTATTGATTTCATTTTCTGCTTCTGCAAACATTAACAATACATCTGAAAACCGGATGATGGGCCAGTTAATACCTGTAGCTTGTGTAGCTGATGTGAGCACAGGATTGATCCAGTCTGCACGAAACTTTCCGTTTGTCATATTTACAAGTGTCTGAACAGTTTTTGTATTATCGGCATTATTATAATAAGGTGCACAGGTTACATCGCGCCTGGTATCCAGCGAATCAAAAGAATAAAAATAAACGGGTATTACCCTGATGGAGCCATTACCCAACAAAGAAGTATTACCCGCAACATAAAACCGGGGGCCATCATAATACCCCAGTTTACTGTCCACTTCGCGTGCCATCGCCACTTCAAAAAGCACTTCGCCATACGAATCTATTGTATAGGAATCAATGCCATCTTTAAAAACAGACTGAAAGCTTGGATTGAGCGTGTGCTGTTCCCGGTGCTGCATCAGGTCGTAGCACTCATCCCTCGCTATTTGATAGTAAGTAAGATAGTCGTCCCGGCGTTCCATACTGCCCGATTTCCGAAGGGAGTACCCGCCTCTAAACAAGGACAGTCGTGCCCGCAACGCCTTTACAGCACCCTTTGTTATACGCTCATCCGATGTTACTTCTGTTCGCCAGGGTACCAGGTCTTCAGCCGTTTTAAGATCTGCTATCAGGTTGTCATAAATACTATCCCTATCTGTTTTTGCTAAATAAAGATCTGCCTGATCGATAGACGGCACAAAGGGAGCGGGAATATCGCCCCAATTTCGAATGAGTTCAAAATAAAACTGTGCTCTCAGTGTCAGGGATTCACCATATAGCCTTTTTAGTTCAACCTGATCTGTACTGCTGCCATTTGTATATAGCTCCATCGCCGGAATACTTTTGATGCAAATATTAGCTCTTTCTATGCCCGAATACAACTGGTTGAACGGGGCAAGCAGCTGTGCATTTGTAGCCTGAAGATTATACCGGGAAAGATCACGGGAACTGTTATCCGGCGCAGATGAATTGGTAACGCCAATCATTTCATCGTTATCGTAAGGATACATAAGGCTAAGCCGGCTGCCATAACCCTGATCGCCTGCCAGCTGGTTATAAACGCCCAGCACAACTTTCTTTGCATTATCAACGGTGCCAAAAACGTAATTTTCATCAAAAGAAGATTGCGGCTCAAGCGTAAGATATTTTTTACAGCCCATTAACAGTATTGTGAGCGCTACTATTTGTAACACTAAAGCTTTGTATCTTTTCATACAATATATTTATTACAATGAAATATTTATTCCTAAAATATAAGTCTTGCTTTTGGGATAAGCAGCGTAATCAACGCCCGGCGTTACTTGCGACGATCTACGTGTATTTACTTCAGGATCATATCCAGAGTAGCCGGTAATAACTGCCAGATTGTTTACAGTTGCGTAAACCCTCAGGTTTTTCAATTTTATCTTATGTATCAGGCTTTCAGGAAATGTATATCCTAAAGAAATATTATTTATCCTTAAAAAAGATCCGTCTTCCATAGCCCATGAGGTAGTGTACCAGGCTCCGGCTCCGCTGATAGGAATCCACATTTTTGCATTTTTATTAATAGCGGCTAACTGCTCAGGATCAACTCCTGTTACTACGTCCTCTCCGGATACTGTGGTTACCTGCTGAATAACGTTGCCATTATCATCAACAGTCCGCCACCGGTCTTTTACAATAGCAAGCGTGTTGGAGTTAGATCCGTAACCATTCGTAAACTCAATTTTGTTTGCATTGTAAATAGTATTGCCATAAACGAAATTGAGGAAAAGGCTCATATCGAAATTTTTAAAAGAAAACCGCTGATTAAGGCCTCCCGAAAATTTGGGGTTAGCATTGCCAATAATGGTTTTATCATTTTCATCAATAATGTGATTGCCGTCCAGGTCCTTTAATTTCATCCCTCCCGGCTGGGCAATGCCCAACGTTTGCGAAACATCTGTTACGCCTTCTTTTAAGGTATATACCGTAGACCCTGCATCGTAATTAAAATCATCTACTTTATAAAATCCGTCAGATACATATCCATACATGGTACCCAACGGTTGTCCGACCTTTACAATATAATCTGCGGGCTGACCCGAAATTCCAAAGCCAGAATAAGCAAAATAATGATCCTTTCCACTTTCCAGTTTTTCAATTCTGTTTTTATACGTTGAAATATTAAATTCCATATTCCATTTAAAACTTTCTTTCTGAATGAGCAGGGCGCTTAATTGTATATCAATGCCCCGATTAGAAATATTTCCAACATTTTGTAACTGTGTTGTGTACCCGGATGTAGAAGGAATATTAACATCTAACAGCAAATCGTGCACAGTGTTTTTATAAAGGTCGACAGTAAGTTGAAACCGGTTTTTTAAAAATGAAAGATCTATTCCAATATTCCTGGAAATTGTAGTTTCCCATTTGAGGTCATCATTGGCTAATTCGCTTACCGCATACGCCGATTCAACATTTTCGTTCAGCGCATATTTTGCACTCGCACTGAAAATATTCAAATACAGGTAATCATCGATCCGGTTATTCCCCGAAGCGCCATAGCTTGCTCTTATTTTCATATCGGAAATAACCCTGCTATCTTTAAGAAATGGCTCGTTTGATATTCGCCAGGCAACAGCACCTGCCGGAAAGTAACCCCATTGACGGCCCGGTGCAAATTTTGAGGAGCCATCAGCCCTCAGGCTAAAATTAGCAAGGAATTTATCCTTCCAGGCATAATTGGCTCTGGTAAAAAAAGAAACAATCCTGCTTTCATAGCTATCAGACTGTGGATACGTATCCACAACTGTACCCAGGCCCAACTGATTCAAAGCCTTATCTGCTGTAATACCTATAGGAAAATTCTTCAATTGCAGATTGGTACTTTTAGCTTTAACATTATATAGCTCATTTCCCAACAATACAGTTATATCATGATCTCTTTTCTTTGAGTTCGTATAAGTAAATACATTAGAGTTGGAAAGATTATATACCTTATTGGTAACTATTCCTGCCATAGGCATACCAGAGCCCTGTGTACGCGCCTTGGAAGTTATATAATCATAAAAAGCATTTTGGGTTTGATCATTATAGTTTATACCTGCAGTGGACCTGAATGAAAAATACCTGTTAAATGCATAATTCGCGTACCCATTCAGATTGGTAATGGTATTTAATTTCTTGCTGTACATGGCATTGCTCAGCTGCACAGGATTAATGATGCCCAATGCATTACCCGCATTAGTTTCATCATAATAGGCTTCATCAAGATCTTCAATAGATAAATTGTTCAACATAAAAGGTCGGTATTTTATAGTGTGCCGGAGCATATTGTAAGTGGAGGCCCCTGCATCGGAAGTACCTGCTCCAGATATTGTTTGATTGGCGTATCGTACATTAAATCCCACTTTGAAAGGGTTGCTGACCCTCGTGTCCATACGAAAGTTAACCAGCTTTCTGTCGTATCCGGAATTGAGCATCACACCATCTTCTTTATTGCTGGTAAGGCTCAGGTTGTATTGTGTAACTTTAGTACCGCCGGTTATACCCACGTTATGCGTTTGCATAAACGCATCATTCCCGAAAGTTTCTTTCTGCCAGTCTATTGCGGGGATAGTACGATAAACATCAAGACTATCCCAATTGCCGTATGTATTAGTAAAAGAATTCTGGGTTTCTGTTGTTCCCCTGCTTTTTTCATATTGGTACATAACAAAATCATACGGGCTCATTACCTCCGGTTTCCTGGCAAGTTCCTTTCTTCCAACAAAACCATTATAAGTGATAACCGGTTTAGCTTCTTTCCCGCCTTTCGTTGTAATAATCACCACCCCGTTCGCTCCCCTGGCGCCGTAAATAGAGGTAGCAGCGGCGTCCTTTAATACATCTACTGATTCAATATCCTGGGGAGAAAGCCCTGTAAGCCCCCCTTCTGCCTGTACTCCGTCAATAATATAAAGAGGAGACATCTCCTGGGTAATGGAGCCATTACCCCGTATCTTAATTTGCACATCCGCACCGGGAGCTCCCTCGATAGTTGTTACCTGCACACCGGCCAGGCGGCCGGCAAGCGCTTCTGCCAGCGCATTTACCGGAACATCTTTTAATTGCTTGCTGCCAAGGGAAGAAACAGCTCCTGTAAGCTCTTTTCTTTTTACAGTGGCATAACCAATAGTTACTACTTCATCCATTTGTGCGACATTGGCATTAAGTGTAATCCGCAGCTCTGAAGCGCTGCCCGGCCGTATCTCACGGGTGCCGTATCCCACATGTTCAACCAGCAGCACAAGCTCAACAGCAGCAGGTACCGTAAGACTGAACTTTCCCTGTGCATTGGTCTGGGTACCCCCTGGTTTACCTTTTACCAAAATAGTAACCCCAGCAAGCGGGCTATTGGTGGCAGAGTCTGTCACCTCTCCGCTGATACGGCGATTATTTTGCGCACGACAAAAAGAAGAACCCAAAAGTGTTAAAAGCAGTACTGCAATTATTTTCATTCAATTTATATTTACAAATTAATAACCAGGTTTACCAATCTTCCGGCAATCACCTAATCCACAGTTGTTTTTCTGTTATGGTTTATGCTGCATTTCTATTACAGCTTTCAGGCAGGTACTCCAATCTTATTGCATCCAAGATAGAAATTTTTGTTTCGTTCTCATTCACGTTTGCCATAAAAATTAGCGGTATCGTTATCGATAACGCTACCGATGATATATTCATGATCCCCAGGGTTGTCGGCCCTAAAAAAAAGCTACATTAGCAAAGCATGTATCTCATTTTTAAATAAAAGAAATCACGATGAAAAGATTGTTTATTGCTTTTGGCTGCGCAGTACTATTGCTTGGTTTCAGGCAGGAAAAAAAAATTACCGTTTATTCCATAGGAGATTCTACTATGTGCGATTATGACCAGCGGTATCTTAATAGTTTTGGAGGAGCGCACTATCCCATCCGGGGATGGATGCAAATGATGCCTCAATTTTTTAATGATGAAGTAGCTATACACAATATGGCCCGCAGCGGCCGAAGCTCCAAAAGTTTCAAAACAGAGGGGTTTTGGAAAAAAACAATTGACCAGGTAAAACCAAGCGATTATGTTTTTATTATGTTTGGTCCTAATGACGAAAAACCCGACACTGCGCGGCATACAGATCCCCAAACCACGTACCGGGAATATATGACAGGTTACATAAACGAAACCCGGGCTAAAAAAGCAATCCCGGTTCTATTTACTTCACTAACCAGAAGGAGGTTTGATAAAACGGGTAAGCTGATGCCCGACAGTTATAGCGACTATGTAACGGAAGTGCGCAATCTTGCTAAAGAAATGAATGTACCATTGATAGACCTGAATGTTAAATTCAGAGAGCTGGTTCAAAACTACGGGCCTGCAGCTTCTGCGAAGTTATATGTACAAATTGAACCTGGCCAGTTTACAAAACTGCCCGATGGAAAAAAAGATAACACACATTTATGTGTTCTGGGTGCCACAGAAGCAGCCAGGCTCGCTGCAGCTGGATTAAAAGAACTGAAGCTGCCTATTGCCAAATACCTGAAACCATAAATACATTACCGGAATTTTATTCCTGCGGCTGATACAAAAGTGCCCCGCAAATTTGCGGGGCACTTTTTATTGTCTTACTTCTGCACAAGAACAAAGCATTGATAACTTTGGTTTGCCGGGATTAACTGTGTTACGCTTAAAAGATATCTTATCAGGGTCATTAAAATGCCCATCCGGAGCTTAAAAGTCTTATTTTAACTGGATAACAGACAGCCCATATAATGCTACCCGGGAAATATCAAACAGAAGCGTTGTTCCCTTTTGAGAAAAAGCCGGGGTAGCGATGGTTTTGCTGTCAGGACTTAAGAGCGTAATTTTTTGAACCTTTTTTCCTTCCGGAATTTTAAGGCTGACTTTTAAATTTTCAGCAGCAGCTTTTTTATAATTAAAGTTTACGAGGTGCAGTATAATCCTGTTTTTATCGTCCTGCTTTACCAGTTCCATGGTAACCGTTTCAGAGCCTTCAATATGCAGGGACAAATTATTTTTTGAAGCCCATGTTACTGCATCGATTAACTGATCGTGATTTTTTGCCAGTTTAAAATATTGTCCGAACATTGCTGCCATAGCGGGTTTGGGACGGGAAGGGATCACTTCAGGCAGATAGCTTACACGGCCTTTTCCAAATTCGTTACGCTGTTCGGGAATAGCCAGTATATCTTCCGGTGTACTGCGATTGTGCCAGTCTGGAGCCTTTATTTTGAGCAGATCGGCCAATCCGAAATCTGCTTTTCGCTGATGCCAGGCGTTATACAGAGAAGTGTGTTCTGTTACAACAAGACCGCCCCCGTTTCTGACAAAAGTGCGAATAATATTTTCCTGCTCCTCGGTAAGTGATTCCTGGTCTGCAAGCACTAATACTTTATAGCGGTCCAGGTGTTTGAGCTGTTCATCAAAAATAATATCAAAAGGAACTTTGCCCTGTATCAGGCTTTGCTCAAAAAGAAACGTGCTTTGATAAGGACGATCGTTATTGTAAGCCATGCTGGCAAATGAATGCAATACAGCTATATCTGCAATATTTTTCGTGTTTTTATAATACTCAAAATGATCTTTAAAGAAACGTATATACTCCTTTTGGTCTTCTGGCAGCGCAAGAGGTGTACGGTAGTTTCCGCCATCCATTTCTTCCATACCGCCAATAAGGCCAATACCTTGCCGGTTATAGGCCAGCGCTTCCGCCATTTTAAGTTTACTGTCATTAGTTTTTGTAAACACCCGGTTATCAAAAGTGCGCGCCATTTTAAAGGTTCTTATCTTGGAAAGCAGGGTGCCGTCGTCCATCAATTCTGTTTGTTCTCCCTCCGTCCAGAAATAATTTGTATAGGGCAGTATTCTTGAAAAATCAACGCTTTCATTCCACATGGAATTATGCCCATCTAATCCATGCGGGTTGCACTCAACAGCAACTTCAGGGTTCAGGCTTCTGATGTACTGCGCCATCTCTCCGTAATAGTCGGCAAGCCGCTGGCACCGGAAGTCTGTCCACTCCTGCGCCAGCGGATCGTGCAGCACGCTTACATTTTTGTTATAACCGGGTGGCTCTATATAGGCCACATTGCTAAAGCCAAGCCGCAGTTTCAGCTGATCAGGAGTATATTTTTTCTTCAGAAAATCTTTGAATTGCTCAACTGCCAAAGGATGATAAAAAACAGGTGGTATTGCCTGTACCGAGGAATTATCAAAATGGATAAGATCTACCTTAATATCTTCAACAGCTATTTTAATTACGCGTTTAATATATGTCTTATACTCTTCGTGCTGAAAATAAACCAGCTTTCTGAAGGTCTGGCTGCCATAGGTTACCGCCTGTCCCAAATAGGGCGGCGCCATCCATTTTTTAGCTTCGGGCGTTTCTGCAAGAAAGGTTTCATAAGGCAGGGTCGCGCCGATATAAGCCCCGGTTTTCAAGCCGTATTTTTTACAAAGCGTTACTAATTTCCGGGTAGCATCGATCTCTTCTTTTTCCGCGCTCAGCCCAAATCCTTTATAAAAAAATACCATTACCATGGTAGCGCCGGTTGCCTTGTATTTTTTTACCTGCGCTTCTGTAGCTTCATTTTTAAATTGCTCATCGAGCCACACGGGGTTAGCGCCCACGCGGCGGCGGAAGGTTGGTTTAATATCCCAGTCGCCGATCATAATAACCGGAAAACCTTCTACCCATTCAGGCTGCTCTTTTACAGCCGAGGTGGAATGCTGCTGTGCCGCGCACCTGCAGGGAATAAAAAAATTCAGCACCAATGCACTCACTAAAAATAAAAAACCGATACGCATAACAGCAATCTTTTTTATACTCAATTTAATTAACGCCGGCAAATCCCCGGGCTGCTCAGATCTTTATCAATACCACGCCGGAGCCAGGTATCAAAGATAATTTTCCCTGTTTTATAACACCACTGATGGTCTTCCATTTTCCTTTTGGAAGGATGAGCGTTGCTGTATCAACAGCAGACGGATTGACATAAACCAATCCTTTTTGATAATGCCTGACCCATACAGACTGCTGCTGGTGCGGCTTTTCGACCGGTGCACCAATATTCACATCCATTTCGGGCCGGTAATGAAATTCCTGGCAAATCGCTTTTTGCTCAAAACCGGTAATTGCCAACAGGCTTTGCGGCCCGCGCGTCAGCAAAAAATTAGCAATGACCCATTCGATCTGGGCAGCGTCGGCCTGTTCAACAGTACCTCCTACCTGGTTAATAGAAACATAGCCTTTAACCGGGGCAATTTCCTTTAAATAATCGAATTGCCGCTGCCATGTTTTTCCTGTAATATTTTTACCGGTATGAGTAAAACCATTTTCATCCAGCCATATATCAACGGTGTGCATCATGCGGAGAACAATTTCCGGAGAAGCGCTGTTGGCTTTAATGTTTGCGGCCACCTTAACGCCCAAAGAATGAAGGCCCTCCGCCAGGAAATGCATCCAGCCGATCATATTATCCTGAAAAGCTTTGTCGTTTTTTTTACCTGTATATAATGGCACCCATGTTCCGTTTTTAAAATGCCCGACCGCTCCCGGCCAGTTACCCAGGTCTGCATTGTCCATTGCCACCATTTTAAATCCCTGCTGTATAGCCGGTAATATAAATTCTTTCAGGTAAAAATTTCTTACTTCAGGATTGGATACATCAAGAGGGACCAACCCTCCGTAATCATAAATATATCCATACGCTGGTGTAACCCGGTCTCCTTTATACATGATCCAGTCGGGATGATTTTTTTTATACCACTCAATATCCAGATGCCTGTCGGGGTTGCGGTAGGACGGAAAATATTTACTGGTAACAATAGAACTGATTTTCCCGGGAACTGTGGCGCCCCAAACAAAAAAGACTTTATTCGCCTGTTCCAGATATACGGCCGGATCCTTTATCCGGCTGTCGAATATCTGTGCCAGGGGGAGACCGTCCTGCGGTATATTAGTCAGCGCAGATGAGCCCGTCCTCTGAGCATTGCCGGCAAAACCGGTAAGTACAAAGAATATTATAAAAACAATATTGCCTAATAATTTCATCCGTATATTTTTAGTTTGTTATCCACAACAGTAATTATTATTTGCGGAACACCTGGTACTATTGGCATCGGGCCTGTATATGCCGAAATTAATTGGAGGCCATTGCAAGCAATGCCGCTGAAGACTGATCCAGGTAATAGCTGCAGGACGGATGTAATTGCAGGATGCTGGCAGGATAAAGCGGGCTGACAGGTTGCTCCAGGCTGTCCTTTATTGCCTGTGCTTTCCGGCTATCGGGAACAGAACAGATAATATGTTTTGACTTCATGATCTGCTTCACAGACATACTGATGGCCTGAACCGGCACTTCTTCCACAGAGCCGAACCAGCCTTCACCCATTTGCTGCAACCGGCATTTTTCATCCAGGTTTACGATCAGGTAAGGTGCTGTTGTTTCAAAATCTGCGGGCGGATCGTTAAATGCCAGGTGGCCATTTTCTCCAATTCCCACCAGCGCCACATCGATGGGGTGCTGTTCGATGATGCTGTTTAAACGCTGACGCTCGTTTTCCGCATCTGTTTCGCCATTGATCAGGTAATAGGTCTTTAATGGCGGCACTTTATCAAGGAACCTTTCTTTCAGGTATTTCCTGAAGCTGGCAGGATGGGTAATGGGCAGCCCTATATACTCATCCAGATGAAACATAACCACCTTGCGCCAGTTAATATCTTTTTCCCGGATAAGCTGTTCCAGCGTTTGAAACTGACTGGTCCCGGTAGCTAATATCACATTGGCCTGCCCCGACTCATTGATCCTGTTGCGGATAAACGCCGCTGCTTTTTTACCTGCGGCCTGTCCTAATTCATACTTATCTTTTAATACGATCATTTCCATTTGTATAAAAGTTTAAATGTTGAGCGATGTATGTATCGTTCCAATCAAAAGTATTACTTAACCCCGCTCAATGAACTGCAAGAAGCCAATAAAACAACGGTAACGTTATCGGCAAGGGTGTCGGTAACGTTGCCAGTCATTTATCCATATCACCGGTACTGTTTAGCATCTTTTATCAATACTTTAGCAATAATATTTAGTGCCTGCCATTTCACTTTTTTACGATTCTTATGAAGGAAAAGAATAATAATATGCCGGTTCATACACTCAGCAGTAAGCAGATCGCCGTTTCGATTAGCGTCATTGCGGCCGTTTTTTTTGTAATTGGTTTTATTTCCTGGATCAACTCTATTCTGATCCCGTATTTTAAAATAGCCTGTGAGCTGACAACGTTCGAATCTTACTTTGTAACATTTGCATTTTATATTTCTTACCTGGTCATTTCGGTGCCGGCCGCCTACCTGTTGAAAAAACCGGGTTTAAAAAAGGGATGTCGATCGGGTTTGCTGTAATGGCGATTGGCGCTTTTCTTTTTATACCGGCGGCGGCTACCCGCACTTATGGCATATTTCTTACCGGTCTTTTCGCTTTAGGCGTGGGATTATCTGTGCTGCAAACAGCGGCAAATCCTTATATAACCATCCTGGGCCCTGCAGACAGGGCGGCCCAGCGCATCAGTATTCTTGGAGTTTGTAACAAAGGAGCAGGCATATTGGCGCCCCTGATCTTTGCTGCCGTGGTGCTGCGAAAAACAGATACGGAACTTTTCAAACGTATTCCGCAAATGATTGCGGCAGAACGGGAGCTGGTATTGGATGAGTTGATACAGCGGGTAATGATCCCGTATCTTGTAGTGGGAATAGTATTGTTATTATTAGGGCTGATCATTTTAAAATCGCCGCTGCCGGAAATTAATACAGAAAAAGAAGATCCTGAATTATTGAAAGCCAATGCAGGTAAAAAAAGCATCTGGGATTTTCCTTATCTTATACTGGGCGCAGTGGCCATTTTTTTGCATGTAGGCACGCAGGTTATTTCTATTGATACGATCATTGGCTATGCCACCTCAATGCATATACCTTTGCTGGAAGCCAAGATCTTCCCTTCTTACACTTTATTTGCAACCATTTGCGGTTACCTGCTGGGCGTAATTGCCATACCCAAATTTATCAGTCAGAAAAAAGCCTTGCAATTGTTTACCATACTGGGCTGTATATTTTCTTTGCTGATCGTACTTTTAAAAGGAAAAGTTATATTACTGGGGCATACAACAGATGTTTCGATCTGGTTTGTGGTGCTGCTTGGCTTTTCAAACTCCCTGATATGGGCCGGTATATGGCCGCTGGCTATAAACGGGCTGGGGCGGTTCACAAAACTGGGCGCTTCTGTTATGATCATGGGACTTTGCGGCAATGGCTTATTACCCCTTGTGTATGGGTATCTTGCAGACCTATATGGTACGCAGGAAGCATACCGGATACTCATTCCCTGTTACCTGTACCTGGTCTTTTATGCCTTTTACGGGCACAGGATCAAAAAGTGGTCTTTTAAATCTTAAAAATGGATACTCTTTTAAAAATAATAAACGCAAAAGTGATCACTCCTTACAAAGTGATTAACGAAGGAACGGTAATTATAAAGAACGGGCGTATTGACAGCGTGGGCAATACAAATACAGCCATTGATAACGCTAAAGAAATTGATGCTAAAGGATTGTACCTGGCTCCCGGCTTTATCGATCTTCATGTGCATGGCGGCGGTGGATACGACTTTATGGATAATACAGAAACGGCATTCCTTGCAATAGCTCAAACCCATGCCCGTTACGGAACCACATCGCTGTTTCCTACTACGCTGACCAGTGAGAAAAAAGATCTGCTAAAAACACTGGACGTATTTGAGACCATAAATAATAGGCAGCACAAAGGGTCGCAACTGTCAGGCATGCACCTGGAAGGCCCTTATTTTGCCATGAGCCAGCGCGGGGCGCAGGATCCCCGGTATATCCGCGATCCGGATCCCGAAGAGTATAAAGAAGTAATTGATTATTCGGCGCACATCAGCCGCTGGAGTGCCGCACCGGAACTAAATGGGGCTATCGAACTGGGGCAATATTTGCGCACCAAAGGCATTCTTCCTGCTATCGCGCATACGGATGCAATATACGAACAGGTACTTGAGGCCTTTAAAAACGGGTACACGCTGGCAACGCATTTTTATTCCGGCATGTCGGGCGTTTCCAGGCGTAACGGATACCGGTATGCGGGCGTTATTGAGAGTGGTTATCTCATCGATGAAATGGATGTTGAAGTGATTGCAGATGGTATTCATTTGCCCGCACCGCTGCTGAAACTGATCTACAAGATAAAAGGCGCTGATCACATTGCCCTCATCACCGATGCCATGCGGGCCGCGGGTATGCCCGAAGGCGACAGTGTTTTAGGCGGATTACATACCGGTCTGAAAGTAGTAGTTGAAAATGGAATAGCCTGGCTTCCGGACCGAAGCTCTTTTGCAGGCAGTGTTGCAACAGCTGATCGCCTGGTAAGAAACATGATCAACCTGGCCGAAGTGCCCCTTACCGATGCAGTTCGCATGATCACGGCAACACCCGCTCGTATTATGAGCATCGATCAATGTAAAGGTTCGGTGGCTGTTGGCAAAGACGCTGATCTTGTTCTTTTTGATGAACAGATCAACATCAGTAAAACAATTGTAAATGGTCAGATCATTTATGACCGGGATGATCGTTAGCGTTGGGTCGATTCCCTGGCAATCAATGTGCCCGGCAGGATAACGTCTTCCGGTATAAAATTGCGCTTGCTGATATGCTTTAACAATAACTCGCAGCTTCTTTTGCCAATTTCAAAAGCCGGCTCGGCAATAGTAGACAGTGTAGGGTTAACGATCGCGGCAACCGGATCATTTGTAAACCCTATAACGCCTACATCTTTTCCAATACAAATCCCTTTTTCTTTAAGCGTAATCATAGCGCCAATCGCTTTCCGGTCGTTTACCGCAAAAATCGCGTCCGGCCGGTCCTTCCGGCCAAACAACTTTGCCGCATCTTCCTGTCCGTCTTCCTGCGAAAACCCTGAATGAATGATCCAGCGCTCTTTAACCGGCAGTTTATGTTTTTTAAGTGCATCCAGAAAACCTTTTTTCCGTTTTTGCGTGAAGCTAAGCCCTTCCGGACCGGCAATATGCGCAATGTTCTGGTAGCCCTTATTTATTAAATGTTCCACTGCTTCAAAAGCACCGTTATAATCATCCTGCATCACCTTCGATGTTTTGATCGAATCTGATACCCGATCAAAAAAAACAATGGGCACTCCTGTTTCTATCACCTGCTGAAAATGATTACCCGCATCAGAATTGGTAGATACTGAAACCAGCAAACCATCCAGGTTAGACACTGCCAGGTTCTTTATAATGTAAAGTTCCCGTTCAGGCGCATCATTAGTAATATGCAGAATAATATTATAATCGTGCTTATATGCCACTTCCTGAATGCCTGTGATCACTGTTGAGAAATAGTAATTTGTAATATAAGGTAATATAACCGCTATATTGTGGGAGTTACGATTTACCAGCCCCATCGCATTAAAGTTAGGCCTGTAGTTCAGTTCACTGGCCAACGCCAATACTTTCTCCCGGGTTTCTCTGTTTACATCGTAAGTATCCCGCAATGCCCGGGAAACAGTCGAAACTGAAATATTTAATTTTTGGGCAATATCTTTAATAGTAACAAAGCGACCCATGCATGTAAAATATGGAATTAAAATCTGCCTAATTTAATATATCCTGCCAATATAGCAAAGCATTTAAGAACTTATTAAAGAAAAGTAAATTTTAAGATAAAAACAGCAATTATATCATTTCATTTTTAAATTACAGACTGAATAACAATGTAAATTTGCATTAATGAGTCGTGTTTTAAGGATTTTTGTTTTATCAGCCTTCATACTGCCGGGTGTTAAAGTTTTTGCTCAAAAAACATTAAAAGGTGTTGTAAAAGATGCGCATAGCGATGAACCCGTTCCGTTTGCTTCGGTTACCTTTAAAAATACGCATACCGGAGCGATTACTGACTCTTCCGGCGCCTTTGCGTTTACAGTGAGCGATTGGCCGTCCGACACATTAGTGATCACCAATGTAGGGTATCAGCCTTTTTATCTCACATTGACAAGAGATAAAAGCGAATTTGATGTTACCATACCCATGGAAAGGGGAACACTGGAAGATGCCGTTGTGGTAAGAACAAAAATTGATAAAGGCCTTTGGTTATGGAAAAAAATAGTTGAACACAAACCTGAAAACAACCGCTACAAATTCGATAATTTTTCATACGAACTTTATAATAAACTTGAAATTGATTTAAAGAACTTTAACAGTCTGCAAAAAATTACAAAGCTCAAACCCTTAAGGCCGATCAATGAGCTGATCAATAAAAATATCGATACTTCAGAAGGTGTGAAGATATTACCTGCCTATCTCACCGAAGCCATCAGCAATTATTATTACCAGAAAAAACCGCTAAAACGAAGAGAAGAAATCATTGCTGCTAATACCAATGGTATTAAAAATGAAAGCATGGTGAAATTTTTGGGCGGCATGGACCAGGTAATAAATGTCTACAACAATTTTATTAATGTTTTTAATAAAGAATTTATAAGTCCCATTAGCGATAATGGCGACTTTTACTATAAATATACAGTAGCAGACACCCAATATATCGGCGGCAACAGGTATTATCATCTTCTTTTCAGGCCAAGGCGCAAAGGCATGAATACGTTTGAGGGTGATTGCTGGGTGCATTTTGGTACCTATGCCATCCAGAAAATGAACCTCTCGCTCGACAAAAGCGCTGATGTAAATTTCATGGAAAAATTCAGTTACATACAGGAGTTTACAAGGCTTGCGGACAGCAACTGGTTTATAAGCCGCGAAAAACTGGTGGTAGATATTGTTCCTGTTGGCAATAAAACACCCGGATTAATTGGCCGTAAAACCAGCACCTATAAAAATATTGTGGTCAATGACCAATCGGTTGTAAACAAGCTTGTCCAAAATAAAGAGCAGGAAGAAATTATAACGATGCCCGGTGCGCAGGAAAGAAGCATTACCTACTGGGACTCGACCCGGCACGAAAGCCTTAGTAAAACCGAAAAAGGCATTGCAAAAATGATCGATACGCTTATAAACGCCCCCGAATATAAGCGGATAACCAAACAGGTAGCGTTTTTGGGCACCGGCTATTTTGACGTGGGGAATGTACGGCTGGGATCAGCGTATAACTGGTTCTCCGGCAATAGCCGGGAGGGATTCAGAATGAGATTTGATGTGGCAAGCAATAAATATTTTAATACAAAATTTATGTACCACACTTACCTTGCCTATGGCTTTGGCGATAAAAAAGTTAAAGGATTAGGCGAGCTGTTTTATCTGCCCCAAAAACATCCCAGGCAATATTGGTATTTAGGGTACAAAAATGACCTGGATTTTGGACAAAAATATTATGGAGAGATATCTACGGACAATATATTTTCGTTTGCAATACGCAAACCCGATATTCCGCTGAAATTTATCAACCTGCAGGAAGGAAGCTTTGAATTTTTTAACGAACTGCGCAGCGGTTTTTCAGTAAAGGCAGGCGCTGCCAACAGGTCGTATACACCTCTGGCGAACCTTTTGCCTGCCGATTCTTTTGAAACAGGATCGAAACACTTAACCACCACCGAAGCTTATATAACACTCCGGTTCGCCTTCCAGGAAAAATTTTTAGAGTCTACTTTTTATCGGGCAAGTCTCGGCAGCCCCTATCCGATAGTTGAAGCAACTTTTACAAAAGGTATTTCAGGCATTTTAGGCAGCAGGTATAATTATTCAAAACTTTTGTTTTCGGTATCAGATTATATGAAAATATCTCCGTTTGGTGTTATTAACTACCAGGTATATGCCGGTAAAACTTTTGGAACAGCGCCCTACACATTTTTGGATGTAGCGCCGGGTAATGAATTATACTATTATAACAAATATGCTTTTAATACCATGATCAGGTACCAGTATATACACGATCAGTTTGCCGGTATCAATTACGAACATAATATTGGCAATGGTATCTTTAAACTGGTACCCAAATTAAAATTCAGGCAGTTCTATACCATAAAAGCCTTGTGGGGTTCTCTTTCGGATGCCAACAAAACCCTGAACTTTAAAGAAGGCAGCAATTTCCAGTCGCTTGATGGTAAAACTTATTTAGAACTGGGTACCGGCGTAGACAATATTTTAAGAGTGCTGAGGGTTGATTTTATATGGAGGGTACTACCCGGTGAGGCACCTGCTGCAAACAGTAAAAATTTTGGAGTATTTGGAAGCCTGCGCTTTAATTTTTAACGAGGTCATGTCCTTCCATATTTTAATTTTAAAATGATCATTGTTACGGATAGTATCAAAATGATGGCATTGGTAAAAATGATCACATTATCCATTCTTAAAACACCATAAACAATCCACATCACCTGGTTGGTTGCCGCGATTAAAAACATATTTAAAGAAACATCTTTTGCAGATTTATCCTTTAGCGTTTTAATAACCTGGGGTAAAAAAGTAAGCGTTGTAATAGCGCCTGCACAATACCCCAGTATCTGAACAAAATTGCCCATTAAAAAATTTTTTAACAGATTATTCAGTAAATATATAACTTTATATAAAATTAACTTTTTCTGAAAAATAAAACATATCTGAAAAAGACTAAACTTTTAATATATGATAAATAAATCATTACAACTATCAACTTTTCTGCTTCTGTCTGCATCAGTAACCATGGCCCAGTCAGATTTCGATTCACCCAGGAAAGCGCCCCAAATTGGCTTTAGCGCCAATCTTACAGATTTTTCAGCCTCGCTGCCCAAAATCGGCAAGGTCGATCCCGGTTTTTCTGTATTCTTCTGGAATGGCTTAACGAATCACCTGGATTATTCACTCCGTTATAACGGCCTTTTTTCCAGTTATCAAAAAACCGGAACAGCATTATCGCGTTATCTGGATTATAAAAATGAAGCAGAATTATCGCTTCACCTTAAAGCCCTTAGCGATGATCATTTATTCAATCCGTTTTTAACCGGAGGTATCGGATTAGGCAATTACGCAAAGAAAATATTTACACCCTACGCCCCATTGGGGTTGGGCTTACAGGTTAATTTGTTTAGCGAAGGATATATTTACCTGCAAGGCAATTACCGCCTCCCCATCAATGATAAAAAATTAGATAAAAATACTTTCTTCTCTTTAGGCGTTGCACAGCGCCTGGGCAGGAGAAAGGAGGTGCCACCGCCCCCTCCGCCACCGGTTGTTGAAAAAGATACCGATAATGATGGAATCATCGACAGTCAGGATGCCTGTCCTACTGTTGCCGGGCCGGCAGAAAATAAAGGATGCCCCTGGCCGGATACTGACGGCGATGGCGTTTTAGACAAAGACGATGCCTGTCCCACTGTTAGCGGACCTGCAGAGAACAAGGGCTGCCCATGGCCTGATACTGACGGTGATGGTATACTGGATAAAGATGACAAATGCCCCGATGTAGCAGGCGTAGCCCAATACAAGGGATGCCCTCCTCCTGCAGAAGTAATCACTAAAAAACTACAGGCTGTATACTTCGATTTCAACAAAGCAACGATCAAATCCGAATCTTCTGAGGCTTTGGATGATGCTGCTGAAATCATTAAAGGAGCTGGCGAAGAGCGCTTTGTATTAGTGGGTATGACAGACAAAAAAGGTAATGATACTTATAACCTGAACCTTTCTAAACAAAGAGCTAAGGCTGTTATGGACGCGCTTGAAGCCCGTGGCGTTTCTACAGACCAATTAAAATCAATGGGAATTGGCGAGCAGGAAGCTATTGTAGCTGAAGACGCTTCAGATGAAGAAAGACAGGCAGACAGGAAGGTGGTTGTGAAGAGTATTAATAATGAGGACGAATGGAAAATCATCAAAAAAAGCGATGCCAAAACAAGAGCAGTTCCTGTTAAAAAGAAGAAAAGAAGATAAACATATCATTTATTTCAAAAAAAGCAGCTCGCTTAGGGAGCTGCTTTTTTTATGCCTATTTTTGGGCCGGCCTAAATTTTATTTTTAAATGCAAGTAAAGACATCGGATATTTCCCTGCTTTTTATAATACTTGTTTCTGTTGCCTTATCTTCTTGCAGCAGGAAAATAACTGAAACGGGTAAGGCATCTTATTATGCCGATAAGTTTGTTGGCTGTAAAACAGCCAGTGGCGCGGTTTTTAAACAAAACAGAATGACAGCGGCCCATAAAACCCTGCCTTTCGGCACTAAAGTAAAGGTCATTAATCTTGAAAATGGTAAAAAGGTTAAGGTACGTATTAACGATCGCGGTCCCTTTGTGGAAGGCAGGATCATTGACCTTAGTAAAAAGGCTGCAAAACGGATAGATATGGTGAATGCCGGAGTAGTAAAAGTAGAAATAAAGTATAAAAAGCCCCAACGATAATTCTATGGATTATTGGCCAGGTAAAATACTTATCAGCGCTCTTTCAATGGATGACCCGGTTTTCCAGGAGGCCGTAATTTTCATTGCTGAGTACAATGAACACGGAGCTTTAGGTTTCGCAGTCAATAAAATTTTTGAAAGGAATCTTAACGAGCTTATAGAGTTCAGCAACAGCCCTGCTTTCCCATTGTTTGATGGAGGCCCGGTAGATAAAGAACATCTTTACTTTATCCATAAACGCAACGATCTTATACCCGGCGGTGTGCATATCTCTGAAAACATATATTACGGAGGCGACTTTAAACAGGCCATTGCCTATATAAACAGCAAAACGCTTACTACCTCGGATATTAAAATATTCATCGGCTATTGTGGCTGGGATAAAGGAGATCTGGAAGCAGAAATTGCAGAAGGATGCTGGACTGTAAAAAATCACAGGGAAACCAATCTCTTTTAGCCTGTACACTTCTTGCCGCTGTTGCGGGGTTGTTTTGAAAGACAAATTAGAACCCCAAACGGTACTTTGCACAGATGGACACCGAAGCTTTGAAGCATTTGCAAAAGCAAACAATTTGGAACACCAGACCATAAAAGTATCTGCAAAAGAATATGTGAAAAAAGGAATTCACCACGTTCAGCACGTAAATCAAACGGCTCAAGATTTAAAGAAATGGCTCGATTCATTTAACGGTGTATCCACAAAGTATTTGCAGAATTATTTGAATTGGTATGCTTTAAAATCAATCATAAATGAGAACCAAAATCCGATAATGAAAACTGTTGCATTAACAGCTTGCTCTTTTTCTGCTTGGTCTGAATTTAAAGATAGTATCAATTTAACATATATAAATTAGACTAAAGCCATTTTTATACAACATACACAAAAAGTGTTGTCGTTCGGAAGTGGTTATTGAAGCTCCACCGCCGCATCGCCCACTATGGGCAGATAAGTGCCGTCTTCGTTGATATAACGCCATTTCCCTTCGCTGTACACCAAGAGCGGAAAGAAGTTTTCAGAAGCATCAAACCAGTTGTAATAGGATGCAGGTTCGAAGCGGATTTGCTCAAACTCTACCGGCACAACGATTTCGCCGTTGACAGTGGCAATTCCATAGTGGTTTTTGCGGTGCAACAACAGATATTTTCCACCCACAATGTTCCGCATCCCGTCATATTCCAGCGGAAGCAGAATCTTTCCGGTTTTCACATCACCTAACCCATACAAGTATCCGATACCATCGTATAGATCCTGCATACCGCTTTGTTTCGCAAGTTTGACCAAGTTTCCGGTAAAATACGATTCGGCAAAACCCAGTTCCAGATTGTCGAAATCATATTCCATCGGGAAAATGTATTTTCCTTTTTTGTTGATGACACCCATTTTGAAATTTCTTGCACTTTGGTTTCTGTCGGTGGATTTCAGTACAATCGTAGCATCCTCCGTAAAGCGAAAAGCCCATTGGTATTGTGGCTTTATCACAATTTCGCCCTGCTCGTCGATGTAGCCGTAGCCATCCTGGTTGTACACCATTCCCATTCCATTGTCGAACGTCAGGAATGATAGTTGTTCATTCGGTTCATCGGGCAAAGAGCCTTTGATTTTCCAGGACAAACCATACTCGCCTTTCAGTTCTTTTTTTTCCTCAATATTGTACAATTTTCCGGTTTTGTTGTCGTGGGAAACCAGCAACAAACGGGTGGAATTTACGGGGTAAACGTCAGCATAATCGAGCCGTTGCGTTTGCCGGTTGTCTATGTCCAGCAGTGCGTAACCGTTGTTGCCTTTCAGTTTGAGGAGGTAAAGGCGGTTGTCCAGCGTGTCCACTTTTGCGGCATCGAAATCGGTCAGTTTTTTACCGTTCAAGCCGTACAGGTGGTGCGTCAGGTAGAACGCGGAAAACGGGTCGTCGGGATGGTCACTCACGTTGGCCTTGATGATGCGTGGCTTGCCGTGAGAAAACCAAATCTCGAAATTGTCGTACGATGGCGGAAGAATTTCTTTGCGGTTGTCGAGGTCGTAAATTCCGGTTTTGCCGTTCTTTTTGTAGCTCACAAAACCGTCGGGGGCGTTGTAGAAGTCGTAGATTTTGGAGCAATCCTCCAAAATGCGCTCACCGTTGGTGTCGAAAAGCGTTATCAAACCGTTTTTCTCGGCGGTTACATATCCGGTCAGGAGATTTTTCTTTTCGGAACGCAACGAACCGATTTCATAGAATTGCGGCTCGACGTACATGCCGCTTTCTGCGAAAAACAGTCCGAAACAGGCTTTCTGCTTCACTTTGAAAACATGCACACCACCGCTTCCCGACGAATAAAAAGAGTTGTTGACGTGCGTTATTTCGCCGTTCGGCATTTGAAACAGTTCTTTGCCGTTTATGTCGAGCAAGTGCGAAACGTTTTGCTTCTTCACCACAAAACAATCGTCGTAAACCGCTATTTCATCGTATATATTGGGTAAAACGGTTTTACCTTCCCGATTAACAACGCCTTTTTTGTTTTTTTGTGTCGTGATTAAATAATCGCCCCAATATCCTAAGTAGGAATTTTCGTTAGGCAGTTCGATTTTATCGTAAACGAATGGGATAAAGAGCCTGGCGGAATCTGCATTGTATGCGCCGAATTTGCCATTTTTTTCTTTCACCAGGCAACCTAACAGCAATTCGCCACCGGCAAATTCTTTTTGCGTGGGAATATGCACGATGATTGGTTTGCCGTTTTTCGAGAACGAGCAAACCCAATTGTCGCTGCGCATTTGGTGGTGGGCGTGTTCGTACTCAAAAGGAACGAGTGGCTCCTCATCCCAACCGATGATGCCCCATTTACCGTTTTGCTGCGCATACACATAATTAGAACCACTGCCACAGCCGTCACAATAATCAAAACCATCGTATGCGTTTTTTGTGACGATTCGCTTGTCGTTTTTGCTGTACAAATGCCATTTTCCGTTTTGTTGCACATCGAAATATTTGCCGTCCAGATAGCCAATGTCATCAAAAAACGGTAACAGGGTTTGGTCAGGAAGGAAATAGCTTATTTTCCCGTTTTTGTGGAGTTTCCAAAATTCGCGAAACCGATTATCAATGGTATCGTAAGCAGCTTCCAGTAATATTTCGCCTTTGGGCGATAAGATACCGATGCCGTTTTTGTTGCGGTATTGTAACACGGTTTTAGGCAGTAGATTCGGGTTTTCACGGAGTTCTTTTTCGTATTCCAGAATGGATTGCCCATTGCCCAACCAATCGTAAACTGCATCCACCAGCTCAAAGCGTTCGCCTCTGGTGTTGATGAAAAACGGTTTATTGTTCTCGTAAATCTTTGCATAGCCATTTTGAAACACCGACAGCGCAATGCCATCGCCCGGATCAGGCGACACATCCACCACCTGTGCCTGCACAAAAAAGAACGGCATGATAAAAGCAAAAAATATTATGAGTTGTTTTGTTTTCATTTGAAGAGAAATTTAATTTATACACCATCCAACAGTTCTCTTGCTCGCTTCAATTCATAATCAACGACTTCCCCTGGTCATTAAGATTACAGCACAAGTGAAGACTGGCATCGTGCAGCACATTGTAAGAAAGGGCAGAGCAGTATTATAGGCATTATGATAAATCAAAAAGGTCGTGAGTATCCAGCCTCTTTGACGTAATGCTGCAACCAGAAAGCGGTACTCAAGCCTATAATTAAACCTGTTGCAACCATAATCCAGTACAGCGTTCTTTCTTTGGAGCTCATTTCCTCCGGGTTCAATGATTCAGACCTTACCAAAACATAGAACAAACCTATTAGAATAAACACCGGACCTACACCCGAAGCCGCAAACGAGATGTATATATGGCTTATTGCGTCAGCAACATCCTGTGTATTGCGAAAGACAAATAAATATAGGAATACGCCTCCTGCAATAATCGTAGTGAGACCAACTGCAATCTGGTTTTTGTTTATTGTTGATTTTAAAGTTTTAAAAGTTAAGAAAGTTATCATATTTTATTTTACTCAAAGTACGATAATGAATACCTGAAATTTAAAACGATCTCTACATTACTTTAAAATGCCGCATCAAATATCCTCCTCCGATTGCTATTGACAAAAACGGATAAGATTATTATAGTAAAAATGCTTTTCATTAGGGTAAATTTTGTTTCGTTTTTCATTAACGAATAATGTATTCCGTACCGTTCAATCCGACGTAAAAATAATGGGAAATACCGGGAGAAGATGCAAGAAACAACGGATATTTCACACTTCCATCAACATAAAATTCTTTATAAATTCCTGAATATTTAGGCTCTATCAATACGGTTTTTGTTTTGGTATTGCGGATTCCCAAAAGTTTTGTTTCTTTATCTTTGAATATTTCGTACAAAATGTTTGAAAGAGGCGGTGCCACTGATATTAATATTTCTGCATTTTCAAAATCTTCTTTTCTGTAATTATAAACTACGTTTCCTTTTCGGTCAATCCGAATTAATTTGCCGTCTTGTTTTGCCCAGGCATAATCATTTCCGGCAAACCTGCTGATATTTTTGTCGGGGTTTTGCTGCAACGTTTCATCTTGTTTAAAAAGGTCTGCATATTCGTATTTGGGTTCAATCAATATGTTTCGTTTTTCATCACAATATCCATATAAATTATTGCTGAGCAGGGGAATCATATCGGGATATTTCAAATCATCTGGCAGATTTTTATTCTGTGCACCGGCAGGCAGAAAAGCGGCGAAAATGAAAAACAGATTCGACAAAAAAATTGAAAAGTTCCGCATAAATCATAAAATTTTTATCAGGACAAATATACGGGTTGCCGAATCAAAAAGCAATCCGTTTCAATGATTGCTTTTTACGATAAAAAATTTTACATTTATTATGCAGATATGAATCCATTCAAAATGAAAATTTTATTGTTTTTTTTAATGTTGTTTTTGGGATTTTCTGTTTCGGCTCAGAAGTTGGATTTTCCAGTTAAAATCAGCGATTTTTCGGATAGGTACGAGGCTTTTATTGATGTAAACGTATCGGATTCCATCGAGGGATTTGAAGGCGAAAAATACCTGCCGGAATACGTCATTAAAATCATTGAAAAGAAATCCCAAAAAGAAATCCTGAAAACTTTTTCGGATTATTTCCCCGATTATCTGCTGAACGAAAAAAACGAAGCCATTGCCAATATCAAAGAATTGCCCTACGGTTCGCAAAGCGTGCTTTTGTACGAAGATTATAATTTCGATGGCGTGAAGGATTTGGCATTGATGAACGGAAACAACAGCTGCTACAGCGGCCCGTCTTTCGATATTTACCTGGCGGAAAATTCGGGTTTCAAATACAGCGATGCCTTTTCGGTTTTGTCCAACGAATATTGCGGAATGTTTCAGGTAGATGGCGAAAAGAAAACAATTTCAACAATGACAAAAAGCGGTTGCTGCTGGCATCAATACTCCACCTTCACCGTAGTAAACAACGAACCCAAACCGCTGAAAGTTGTGGAAGAAGGCTACAAAAGCAGTCCCCCTGCAATGGTGGATGTTGTCGAAACGGATTATTCCGGCGGAAAAGAAACCGTAAAAACCGAGCTTTTCCTGCCGTATGACTTCGACACAGCCAAAATGGTATTGTCTTTTAACATCGCCAAGAGCGGCAAAAAAGTGCTGCTGTACCAAGAAGAAAACCTGCTTTTTTATGTACTGCTGAAATCTACTGATAATG
>JASGEW010000127.1:0-10701 GCA_047606125.1 Niabella sp.
GCTGAAGCCTGGCAAAATGATCGCAACAACAAGGAAGCGAAAATCAATTGGCAATTCACAAACAAAAAAGCCCGGATAAAACTTCGAAAACTTTATCCGACAATTTTATGTTGACATGACACTAGTTATAATAATTGCAGCCACGGTTTCACTCCAGTTATTCATAGTCAGCAACGCTAAGCTGATCATAAGGTTTAAGGTTTCGTCCAAATCGGAGTTGCCTGAGGCTAATACGAGCATTTGTCTTTTTAGATCATCAAAACTTTCTCCGGAACGGATAAAAGCATCGCCGGTGGCTTCTGTTACCTTGGAAGCATTTGTTTCAATATTGCCAATACCGATAGCCATACGTACATCTAAGCCGGATATTTGTTTAATAGCGCTTTTAATGTGTATTGCTGCAAGAAAGGCTTTTGCCGGAGCTATGCGCAACTGAAAACTATCCCCCCGGTATATTTCCCAGCTTTTAGGTTCTTTGCCATATTTATTTAATATTCTTTTTAATTGAGGTTGCCATTTTACAGACCGTTCAGTTCTTGAGTTTACAATATCACCTGTAATCACTGCAATCATAGAAAAGATATTTTGATATAAATATCGGCTAATTAGTCGATATATAAAAATATCGGCTCTGGAGCCGATATTTAAGATTATCGGTTGTAGAGCCGATAATTTTCAGGATGAACTTGTTTAAACTTCAAAATGTTCTTTTTTGAATAAAACACAACGACTTAACGACACAAAGGTCTCATAACGTTGTGATCTCGCTGTGACACCAGTGCCGTTGTGGTCTGTTGGTTGCAAAAAACTAATGCTCATCGGCACTGGGGCCGTAACTGCCGGGTATAGGAATATTCAGCAGGCGCAGAAATACACCTAATTGAGCGCGGTGGTGTATAGTTTGATTAATACTCATACGCACCACTCCGGCTTTAGGCCAGGAACCGTAAATGTTTTCGCCTTCTTTTAAAACCCATATTTCATCCAGTTTGTTTTCATTGTTTGCATGGGCAAAATATGTCCCGGCAGTTTCCACATTTTTTTCAAAGAACTCCTGTAATGCTTTCCTGTTTTTGATGTCAGCAGGTTGGTAAGGGCTGTTGGCAAAGTCGAGGCTATCCGTTTCAAAGGTCATGCCCACCCATTCCGGAAGTTCGGCAATATGGGTTGTTAACTGTTTAATTGTCATGCTTTTGGGATGGGGCTTCCAGTCGAATTTGTCATCGGGCACCAGGGCCAGGAATTTACGGGTGGTAGTCACTTCGTTTTCAAAGTCCTGGGCTAAAATTTCTAAACGTGTCATAATTTTTTGTTTTTGTTACAACACAAAATAAAAACCAGGTAGTGACAACCCTATGTCAGCAGGAAATAATCAGTTCAATTTTTTTTGGATAGCATTAAGCTGATCGGTTATAATAGCTTTTAGTGCCAATGGCTCAATAATTTCGGCATATTCTGCAAACAATAGATAAAATTTTGAAAACCCTATAAGTGAAGCCGCAAGAAAAGTAAGAATAGCGCTGTCCTTTTTTATTTCCTGGCTTACAAATCCATTGTAATACTTTTGATCACCCAGGTATTTGAGTACAGGCAGCTCAACCGATATTACGATCTTTTGAAGCTCCTTTTGCTGCTGCATTTTATCAATAAAACTTTGCAGGGAAGGGTGGGTGTGCCGGTAGTGCTCATTAGAGGTGCGCAAATAACTGATACGATCGGTTCTGAATGTCCGGTAATCGCTGCGCAGGTAACAATAAGCTACAAGATACCAGTAATTCCCCTGGCGGAAAATACCCACAGGCTCCAGTTTGCGATTCGTATAGGTTGCTTCCTGCGCATTAGTGTACCCGATTTCTATAACCAGTGCGTTGGCAATGGCTTTTAATAAAGATTGAATATGCAGTTCATTGCCCGAACTGGCTGGCAGATAAGCGTTTTCCAACACGGTGATATGGTCCTCTAATTTTTCCATTTTTTCTTTCTCAGCATAGCGCAATACCGATCTGATTTTATACATGGCAGCATTGTAATGTTCAGTTGTCTGGACATCTGTGAACTTGGAAATAATTTTTTCCGCAGTTAAAAATGCCAGCGCTTCATCTGATGTAAACATTACCGGCGGCAACCGGTAACCCTCCATAATACTATACCCTTTCCCGCTTTCACCGATTAAAGGAATACCGGCATCTTCCAGCGCCTTAATATCTCTGTAAACAGTACGTAAACTGATGTTGAAACGTGCTGCAATGTCCTGTGCTTTAATAACACGCCGCGATTGCAATTGTATCAGAATGGTAGTTAAACGGTTCAGCCGCTTTGCATCTTCATTGCCCATAATTAAAGGTAAAATACAAATTGAAGAGATACTTCCGTTTTAAATGGTTGGATTTTTTTGCGTATATGTAAATTATATATATCTTTATGATATCATTTTAATATCATAAATATGGAAAAGAACTTAAAACCAATGTCAGGCTATACGGCCCTTATTATTTCGTTGTGCTTTTTGGGAGCAGCTATATTTTTCTTTATAAAAAGCCCCGATAACCCCGGCTATATTGTGGGAGGGGTTATTAGCATGGTTGTTTTTATATTTTTTATTAAGGGTTTGATGATTATTCAGCCTAATCACTCGCGCGTATTAACTTTTTTTGGAAAATATGTGGGATCGGTAAAAGAGAACGGGTTGTTTTTTGTTAATCCGTTATATTCTGCGTATCGCCTCAGTTTGCGTTCGCAAAATTTTCAGGGGCAAACATTAAAGGTGAACGATAAAATGGGCAATCCTATTGAGATTGGGGCGGTTATTGTGTGGAAAGTGAACAATACTTATAAAGCGGCGTTTGATGTAGTGAATTATACTGATTATGTAAGAACGCAGAGCGAGGCTGCTATCCGTCACCTTGCCGGAAGCTTTCCTTATGATAACCTCGAAGATGAAAATGCAGAGATCACATTAAGAGATGGTGGCGAAAAAGTAAATCATATACTGGAAACTGAGCTGGCGGACAGGTTAGCTCCTGCCGGTATACAGGTACAGGAAGCCCGTATCAGCCACCTGGCCTATGCATCGGAAATAGCGGGCGCTATGTTGCAACGCCAGCAGGCTACGGCCATTGTTGCAGCACGCACTAAAATAGTGGAAGGCGCGGTGGGCATGGTGGATCTGGCGCTGAAAAAACTATCCGAGGGGAATATTGTTGAACTGGATGATGAAAGAAAAGCCGCAATGGTGAGTAATTTAATGGTGGTTTTATGTGGTGAGAAAGCAGCTACGCCCATTTTAAATGCAGGCACTTTATATCAATAATTAAAACTTTTCTGGTTTTGAGCGACAAAAAAAGCTTTATACTGAGGATTGATGCGGATACTTACGCTTTACTTGAGAAGTGGGCGGCGGATGATTTCAGAAGTGTAAACGGGCAGATTGAGTTTTTGATTAATAGTTCCTTAATAAAAGCTGGCAGAAAAAATAAAACAAAAGCAATAACCCCTTCTGCGGAAAAGAAAAAATAATTATCTTCCGTAAAATTATCTCTATGAGATTGTTGCCATTTTGTTTTTCTGCTTTGATTACCATCCTGCTCATTTTTGTTTTAAGCCGGCCTGTTGGTAACAAAGTTCCAATGCCACTGGGCGGTTTTCTCAGTCCGCAAACGGGTTTCTGGCAAAATGCAGAAGATACTGCTCTAAATTATAGTGCCAATGTGCCATTACCGGCATTGAAAGGGAATGTAAAGGTTTATTTTGATGAAAGACTGGTGCCGCATGTTTTTGCAGATAATGATGAAGATCTTTATTTTATTCAGGGATACCTCCATGCAAAATTTCGTTTATTTCAAATGGATCTGCAAACCAGGGCGGCCGAAGGACGCGTGAGTGAAATTGCGGGACCTGCTGCCGTAAATTACGATAAAGAGCAGCGCCGTTTGGGCATGAAGTACGCTGCAGAAAACACTTTAAAAATTGTTGAAATAGATAACAAAGCGCTGTCTGTTTATACCGCTTATACTAAGGGTGTAAATGCATATATCCATTCGCTTACACAAAGCACACTCCCTTTGGAATATAAATTATTGAACTTTCAGCCGGAACAATGGACAAATTTAAGAACCTGTCTGTTATTAAAGATGATGGCAAAAATGCTTGCGTCGGGTACCGAACATGATCTTGCCAATACCAATCTTCGCGCTGAATTACCCTTGCAGCAATTTAATGCGCTTTATCCGCAGGTGCCGGATTCGTTAATGCCTATTATTCCCAGGGGAACTATTTTTTCAAAACCCATGCACAATTATAAAATACCGGCTAATGCAGATTCTGTATATTTTCAATCGGTGAATAGAAATATAGTCGCGGCTGAAAAATATCCTGA
The DNA here is from genome assembly GCA_047606125.1 of Niabella sp. Classification (GTDB taxonomy): domain Bacteria; phylum Bacteroidota; class Bacteroidia; order Chitinophagales; family Chitinophagaceae; genus Niabella. The sequence continues at coordinate 4,376 of JASGEW010000127.1, forward strand.
GGATCGGGACAATGGGAGTAACAACTGGGTAGTGGCAGGTACCAGAACAGCAAGTGGTGCACCTATACTTTGTAATGATCCGCACCTTGAACTGTCGTTACCTTCTATCTGGTATGAAATGCAGCTTACCACACCCCATTCCACGGTGTATGGCGCTACATTGCCGGGCAGCCCGTTTGTTATTATTGGGTTTAATGATCACATTGCATGGGGCGTTACCAATGCGCAGCGCGATGTGAAGGATTATTATACCATTAAATTTAAGGATAGCAGCAGGAACGCGTATTGGTTTGGCAATACCTGGAAGCCCGCGCAACAACGTATAGAGGAAATTAAAATAAAGAACCGGCTCCCTGTGTACGATACGGTATCTTATACCATATTTGGACCGGTTATGTATGACAGGACTTTTGCCGATACTGTTGCCAGGCAGGTGGCATTGGCTGTTAAATGGACAGCACACGATACCCGTGATGATGGTTTTACCTTTTACAAATTAAACAGAGCCGAAAATTATAATGATTATGTAAATGCTATTAAAACGTTTGAATGCCCGGGGCAGAATTTTGTGTTTGCCTCAAAGTCGGGCGATATTGCTCTATGGCAGCAGGGAAAATTTCCTGATCGCTGGCAGGGGCAGGGACAATATGTGATGCCAGGTGTGGATAGCAGCTACCTGTGGCAGGGCTATATACCGCAATCTAAAAATCCTCATGTCTTTAACCCGGAACGGGGCTTCCTTGAAAGCGCTAACCAGCGCCCGGTAGATGGCAGCTATCCCTATTTTATTCCCGGTACCTATATAACTCCGCGTGGCAGCGCTATTGAAAAGTTTTTAAGTGGTATGAACAGCATTACCATTCAAAACATGATGGAGCTTCAGAATAATTACTATAATATTTTAGCCGCTGATGTAGTACCTGTATTGATCAGGAATGTGACCCTGCCGGAGCTTACGCCAGATGCAAAAAAGTATCTGGATATGATCAGGCAATGGAATTTTGAGGCAGACGCGTATTCGAAAGGTCAGACGGTGTACCAATATTGGCTGGACAGCCTGCAAAAAAATATTTGGGGAGATGAATTGTATAAAGCAGGCCCTGCTACGCCGCTTCCTGAAGAAGAAACTTTAATGGAATTACTCAAAAAAGATACTACATTATTGGGTTTCGTTGACAATAAAAATACGCCCAAAGTAGAAACATTACGTGATGTAGTAACAGATGCGCTTAACAAAGCCGCTGTTCCTTTGTCGGCAATGGAAAAAGAAGGCAGACTGGAATGGACAAAACTGAAGCAGGTTACGATTTATCATTTATTGAAACAATCTGTGTTGCCTTTTGCCCGCACCGGCCTTCTCCTGGGTGGTTCGGGAACAGTGATCAATGCAGTTAAAAAAAGCCACGGCCCCAGCTGGAGAATGATTGTGCAGTTATCTGCCCAAACTGAAGCGTATGGTGTATATCCCGGCGGCCAAAATGGCAATCCCGGCAGCAGGTTTTATGATAACGGTGTAGATGTTTGGGCTGCAGGCAAGTATTACCAGTTGTGGATGATGAAAGCCGGACAGGAAAGAGACCGGCGGGTGAAATGGGTTGTAAATTTTAATAAGCGTTAAAAAATATGATGAAGTTTTTTCTTTCCATAATTATTATTGCCCTGATCTGCCTGGTAGCGGGCTTATACCTGCCCTGGTGGAGTGTGGCGTTGGTTGCCTTTCTGATTGCCCTGTTGGTGCATCAGAAACCGCTCTTATCTTTTTTGTCGGGTTTTTTGGGTGTGTTTATTTTATGGTTACTGTTGGCCTTATTCATCAATCTGGCAAATGCCGGCATTCTTGCCAACCGGGTGGGGGAGTTGCTGGGTGTGGGGCCGCATGCTGGTGTGCTTATATTTGTTACTGCATTTACAGGAGGTTTGGTTGCCGGCTTTGCGGCGTTAAGCGCTTCCTATTTAAGAAGATCATCCTGAATATTGTTGGCGAAAAACACCAGTACAGGCATGCTGCCGCTGTTGTATTTTTTGACCAGCAGTTAGATCCTTAAAGATATCTGGCATTCTATGTTTATCTCAAATCAGAAATAATAATTCTATCTTTGCGGCCGAAATTTGGTGCAGCCTGCAACTGCCCGATTATTTTTTAATTCCCGCCAAAAGGCGAGGTCAAATTTCAAAAGTAATGGCATTACACAATCGTGTTTCCCGGAGGGAACTAAAAGAGCGCATTTTACAGGATGCCACTCCACGCATAACCCTTTCTTTTTATTGTTACTTTAAAATAGGAGATCCTGCGCAGTTTCGCAATGGTCTTTACAGGAAGTTTACAGAACTGGGAGTACTGGGCAGAATTTATATAGCTGCTGAAGGTATTAATGCACAAATAAGTGTGCCAACCGAAAACGTTGAAGCATTCAAAAAGGAGTTATATATTACCGATCCGGCGTTAAATAATCTGCGCCTTAATATTGCAGTGGATGACGACGGTAAATCTTTTTATGTGCTGGATATTAAAGTGCGCAATAAAATAGTAGCAGATGGCATTGAGGATCCTGCATTTGATATGGATAACCGGGGCAAATACGCTACAGCTGAAAAATTTAACCAGTTAGCTGCCGATCCTGATACGATTATCATCGACATGCGTAATCATTATGAGTATGAAGTGGGCCATTTTGAGAACGCTATCGAAGTGCCCAGCGATACTTTTCGGGAGCAGCTGCCTATGGCTGTTGATATGATGCAGGAGCATAAAGATAAAAATATCATCATGTACTGTACAGGAGGTATTCGTTGTGAAAAAGCTTCGGCTTATATGTTGCATAAGGGGTTTAAAAATGTATTTCACCTGGAAGGAGGTATTATTAATTATGTGAACAGCGTGAAAGAAAGAGGGCTGGAAAACAGGTTTCATGGCAAAAACTTTGTTTTCGATCAACGGTTAGGGGAGCGTATTACAGACGAGGTGATTGCCTGCTGCCACCAGTGCGGCAAACCTGCTGATACGCATGTGAATTGCGTTAATGATGCCTGCCATCTTTTGTTTATACAATGTGAGGAATGCGCCCGTGAGTTTGATGGCTGTTGCAGCAAGGAATGCAAAGATTTTATTCATTTACCGGCAGATCAGCAAAAAGAGCTTCGCAAGGGGATTGATCTGGGAAGAAACGTTTTTAATAAATCCAAATCCCGGATCAGTCATTTATTAATTAAAAACACGAATTCATAGAAATTTAATAAACCGTGTTGCATTTGGACCGAAGTTTGCGTCTGGATATAAAAACAGACGCTATGAATAAGAAAATAATGATGTTTTTAATATTGGCTATTATTGCAATACCGGTAATATTGTTGGTATTTGCCAAAAATAAAAGCAGTACAGATAAACCGGTAAACCCGCAATCATTAAAAACACAAACATTTCCCCAGGCATTGTATTCGGAGTTTAAGTCTTCTTAAAGAAAGTGTTGTTTTAGCAAAAAGAAAGCCGGTCATTATCCGGCTTTTGTATTCAGTTTATCAGCTTTTTTAAACTCTTTCAAAGAAGTTAAAGAAGAAATCCCCCTCTACTTTTGCATTTTCATTGCTATCGCTACCGTGGATCGCATTTTCCTCGATTGATTTTGCAAACACTTTTCTGATGGTTCCTTCAGCGGCATTAGCAGGGTTGGTAGCCCCGATAAGCTCCCGGAAAGCGGCTACAGCATTATCTTTTTCAAGTATTGCAGCAATAATGGGTCCCCTGCTCATAAAAGCAACCAACTCACCAAAAAAAGGCCTTTCTTTATGGATGGCGTAAAACTCACCTGCTTTTTCAGGGCTCAGTTGGGTTAATTTAAGGGCAACTAATTTGAATCCTTCTTTAGTGATACGGTCTAAAATTGCACCAGCGTGGCCATTCTCCATAGCATCTGGCTTGATCATAGTAAATGTACGATTGCTCATATTGTTCTTTTAATTTGGGGTGCAAAGGTACAAAAACATATTATTTAATAATGAGCTTAATTTACCTATTTTTGCGCCTTTCCATGAAACCAGTAAGAGAAATATATCCTTTGTTGAATGTGTCCGGTAAAGTGGTGATCACCATGCATCAAAAGCCGGATGCCGATGCTATGGGTTCTTCGCTGGGCCTATGCCTTTTTCTCACAAAAATGGGGCATACGGTTACTGTTATTTCTCCCACCAACTGGGCGGCCTGGCTCAACTGGATGCCCGGGTGCGGGAAAGTGCTGAATTTCGAAAAACAAAAAGACCTTGCTGTTGAATACCTGGCTGACGCAGATTATCTGTTTTGCCTTGACTTTAATATCTTTCACCGTACCAAAACAATGGCGCCGGTTCTGGCAGCATTAAAGTGTATAAAAGTGCTGATTGATCATCATGAACAGCCCGATGCTCCTAATTTTGATTATGGTATAAGCGATATTACCAAAAGCTCTACCAGTGAAATGGTTTATGATTTTATTGAGGACAGCGGGAAGGGGCTTTTTCTGGATGCAGAGGTAGCGGCCTGTTTATATGCCGGTGTGGTCAGCGATACGGGCTCTTTCAGATTTTCATCCACCCATGCAGCCACCCATTTAATGGTAGCCGACCTGATGGCCACGGGTTTTAATCATACACAGGTACATAATAATCTTTTTGATAATTTTTTAGAAAGCAGGCTGCGGTTTGTCGGGCATGTTTTAACAAAACGACTGGATTTTTTTTACGAATACAATACCGCTTTGATTTTCATTCCAAAATCGGATTTACTTAAATATGAAATTAAGACCGGGGATACAGAAGGACTGGTGAATTATCCGCAGACCATACAGGGAATTAAATTAGTTGGTTTGGTTATTGACAGGGATGAGGAAAGAAAGTGGAGCTTCAGAAGCAAGGGGGATTTTGATTGTAATACATTTGCACGCAAATATTTTAATGGAGGCGGGCACTTTAATGCTTCGGGCGGAAACACTAAAGACAGTCTGGAGGTAACGGTAGAAAAATTTATAGCAGCTATTAAAGAAAATGACCATTTACTGCAATAATAAATTTGGGTATCAAAAAATAAAAAATAAAAAACAACAAATGAAACGGGTACAAATTTTAGGTGCAATAGTTTTTGCAACGCTGGCGTTTACTGCTTGTAAAAACGCTGATTACAAAACCAGTCCTAATGGTTTAAAATATAAAATATTCCAGGGCGACAGCAAAGACAGCACAAAAGAAGGTTATGTATTAAAAATGAATATGGTAGTTAATCTGAGCGGCAGCAAGGATTCTGTTTTGGCTGATACTCATGGCAAAATGCCTTTCTTCGCACCTATTCAGGCAACACAGGCAGGACAACCTCTTTATGATCCTTCTGAAGTATTCAAACAACTTAGAAAAGGCGATAGCATGGTTGCTGTGATTTATATCGATTCTGCAATTAAAAAAGGACTGGTACAGGAAGCCATGCTGCCCCCGTTCCTGAAAAAAGGCGATAAACTTACTTATCATTACAAAGTATTGGAAGTATTTAAAGTGGACAGTCTGGCCAGGGCAGATTATCAAAAAGAAATGGCTAAGGATGCTCCCCGCCAGCAAAAAGAGCAGGAGGAAATGATGGCAAAGGCAAAGGCTGAGCAGGAAGCGAAACAAAAGGTCGAATTAGATTCGCTTAAAAAATCCGGCGGTATAGAAAAACTGAACAAAGAGGTAGCGGATTATCTTACCCAAAAAGGTATTACAGGGTATGTAACTACTCCTTTAGGCGCTTTTGTTAAAATTGATAATCCTGGCACAGGCACGCAGGTAGCCGACAGCAAATTTGTAACTGTTAAATACAATGGGAAACATTTGTCTAACGACAGCTCTTTCCAAAGCAGCGCTATCACCACACAAATTAACGGGCCCATGGGCAGTATTAAAGGTTTTGAGGATGGTTTAAAGCAATTTAAGGAAGGTGGCAAAGGAACTATTTATATTCCCGGATACCTGGCTTATGGCAGCACACCACCCCCCGGCTCTCCGTTCAAACGATTTGAACCCTTATATTTTGAAGTAGAAATACAAAAAGTAGCTGATACAGAAGCGGCAGCCGCTCCGGCGCCAGCTCCACAAGCCCCCAGGCCGGCAGCAAATAAAGCAACAGGGCACGCACATTGATTTTATCTGAAAAGAGATATACGGGAACCGGGCTTTGGCCCGGTTTCTTTTTTGGAGAAAATTAGGGGTGTATGACAAATTGCAGGGAATGTAAAAAAGTTAGAACTTAGGGTAACCAAATCCATCAAACCATGACCAAAGAACAGGTTAAAGCAGAGATATTATCAGCCATATCCCAGGAGTTGGATATA
>JASGEW010000128.1:0-19365 GCA_047606125.1 Niabella sp.
CTTGCACGGCAGGCTTCAATATGACCACGCATCACCTCCGCACGACTTAGATTATCTGTATGTTCCATCCCGCAAAAATGACAACCCCTTTATTATTAAAAATGATGGGGTTGGACGAAGGGATACGATGTAATAGAAGCTGGAGTTGATAAATAGGTTAAGTCATATTAATTATTTCACCCCAAAAAGGAACAAAAGCGGTCGGCAAAGGTCGCAGCCAGGCCGAAAGTCCAAGTTCGCCCCCCGGCATAAAACGGTTCAATGCATATCCTCATCTTTTGGCTCCTGCACCAGCTTCAGTGCAAGTTTTGGGCTTCAGTAAACCACAGCATTTATACGGGGGTCGCTTGTCCTGTTCGCCCTTTTGGCTGCGGGGCAAAGCCTTTCTTTTTTGTCCTTTTTTCTTTTGGGGAAAAATAATTGGTTGGGCGGGGCGGGTTATTGGGGTTGGGGGTTTGTTTCTCCGCATTTGGGCAACGCCTTATCGGTGCGGTTCCTTCTTTTTATTGCTGTTCTAAAACAGAAAAGCCAGTTATGCTCTGATTTTCTGTCTTTGATTATTCAAAAATGATTGGCAATCATCTTTGACTATGAATTTTTATAGTCAAAGTAAATCGAATTTCGTTGACTATGTGATTTTTTAGTTAAATTTGTTACTGGCTATGAATATCAAGGAATATAAATCAGGCACTTTTACAAAACAGTATGGCTATAGGAGTTTTAGCCCTAATCCAATCAACAGGGAATGGGGAATAAATAATCCTGAGATCAATACCCTTTTGGAAGAAGCGAATCTGAGGCTGGGCGAACTTAATGCGTTCTCGACCTTTGTGCCGGATGTGGATGTTTTTATTCGGATGCACATTGTCAAAGAAGCTACTCAATCCAGTCGTATTGAAGGGACACGTACCCGAATGGATGAGGCAGTGCTGGAGGCGAAAGATATTAGCCCGGAACTAAAGGATGATTGGCAGGAAGTACAGAATTATATCAAGGCTATGAATCATTCAATCAAAAACCTTGAAAAACTGCCTTTGTCTTCACGATTGATTAAAGAAGCCCACAAAATCTTACTTAAAGGAGTAAGAGGCAAAAATAAATTGCCTGGGGAGTTTCGTACAAGTCAAAATTGGATTGGTGGAGCTACAATTAATGACGCTGTATTTGTGCCACCACATCATACTCTTGTACCAGATTGCATAAGCGATTTGGAAAAATTTCTGAACAATGAAGAAATACAAGTTCCACATCTGATCAGAATCGGTATTGCACATTACCAATTTGAAGCGATTCACCCATTTCTTGATGGCAACGGGAGAATTGGCCGCCTAGTAATCACGCTGTATCTAATAACACAAAAAGTGTTGAATAAACCAACACTATACCTATCTGACTTCATTGAAAAAAACAGGCAGCATTACTATGATAATTTGATGGCCGTTTCACTTAACAGTAAAATGGAACAGTGGCTTAAGTTTTTCTTAGTTGGTATTATTGAAACTGCAAAAAATGCAATCGATACTTTCACTAAAATCATTTTTCTAAGAGAAAAACTTGAAAAAGATACCATAGTTTCATTAGGCAAACGACTGCCAAACGCAAAAGCATTACTTAACTATCTATATAGTAAACCGGTTGTGACTGTTTCGGATGTAATGACAAATCTCGATGTGACAAAACAAACAGCCAATGCTTTGATTAAAGATTTTTACAATCTTGGAATACTTAAAGAACAAACCGGGTATAAGCGAAATAGGATATTTGTATTTGAAGAATACCTGAGATTATTTGAAAGATAAAAATTTACATCTTGTTATAAATAAAGTGCATTTCAAAATCATTAATCCTGTGATTTCTATATGGGTAAAAACCGAAGATTTCTTTGGTGCAAAGAAGAAGAAATCATCCATCTTCGAAGGTATAATAGATGCAGATATCATACAGCAAAATGAATTTTTGTTCTACTCGCTTACTCCTGTTCAGAATGCTACCGAATATTCGATAAACCTTAACAACAAAAAATATTTTATTAAGCCTTACATTACTTCAAAGTTCCGGAATTACTTTGAACAGAAAGGGTTAATGACCATTGATGATTTTGTAAACGGTATTCAGGTATGGACCACTAAAGGTATTAAGCAACAATTCAGGGAATATGAAAAGATAAACCTACGGCAGCTTTCGGTATCAAATCTGTCCAAACTGGAATTACTTATATCCTTTGAATACATTGCCAATATCCTGTACGCCATCGGCATCAGAAAATTCTCAAAAACAGCGCTGGGTATTTTGGTGCTGATCGCGGCCATAGCGCTCGCTTATTTGGCCATTACCAACGGGGATGTCAGCGGTGGTTGGACGCTAAATGCGGAACAGGTGCGCGTGGGTTTTACCCGGACGATGTATCCCTTCTTTGCAGGGCTGCTGCTTTCACGAATAGCTATACCCACCCGCATTAAGCACGCCTTTTTATGGTGCAGCCTCTTGCTCGCCCTTGTCTTATACATGCCGCGCATCGGCGGTGCTGAACATCTTTGGATGAATGGGGTCTATGAATCCCTATGTATCATCATTGTTTTTCCGCTTATTGTTTATCTGGGCGCCAGCGGCGCGGTACAAGCCCATGCTGAACGCAGGATATGCAGGTTCTTGGGTGATATATCCTACCCGCTTTACCTGGTGCATTATCCGCTGGTATATTTTTACGTCGCCTGGATCAGCAACCATAAAGGTGTGACCATTGTGCAGGCCTGGCCTTATGCGTTGTTGATCCTGACGGGCAGTATTATTTTAGCGTATGCCAGTTTGAAATGGTATGATGAGCCGGTTCGCAAATGGCTGAGAAAAAAATTGGGATAGGATGGGGCGGCCGATAGGCATGAAAAATCCCGCTTCCGGGATTAAAAGTCATGTCCCAGCTTCTCGCGTTTGGTGCTTAAATATCTTTCATTATGCTCGTTGGGTGTAATAATGATGGGCACATTTTCTACTATTTCGAGGCCATAACCCACCAGGCCCACACGTTTGCGCGGGTTATTGCTCATCAGGCGCAGGCGGGTTACGTTAAGGTGGCGCAATATCTGTGCACCCACGCCATAATCGCGTTCATCCATTTTAAAGCCCAGGTGCAGGTTGGCTTCTACAGTGTCCATGCCTTCTTCCTGCAGTTTATAGGCTTTTAATTTATTCATCAGTCCAATACCACGTCCTTCCTGGTTCATGTATAAGATAATGCCTTTGCCTTCTTCCTGTACCATACGCATGGCTGCATGCAGCTGATCGCCGCAATCGCAGCGCAGGCTGCCCAATATGTCGCCGGTAAAGCACGATGAATGTACACGGGTAAGCACCGGTTCGTTTTTTTCCCATTGGCCTTTAATTAAGGCCAGGTGCTCGTTGTTGCTGTTTTTGTCTTTAAAAGCTACTAAAGTAAAATCGCCATACCTGGTAGGCATTTTCACGCGCACAATTTCCTCTATCAATGAATCTCTTTTTAGTCTGTATTCGATTAAATCTTTAATGGAAATGATTTTCAGGTCGAACCTTTCGGCCACTTTCAGAAGATCCGGAAGCCGGGCCATGGTGCCGTCTTCGTTCATGATCTCTACCAGCACACTTCCATAAGGATAACTAAAACCTGCCAGCCTTGCCAGGTCGGTGGCCGCTTCGGTATGGCCTACACGGCGCAGCACACCTCCTTTTTTAGAACGTAACGGGAATACGTGCCCCGGGCGACCCAGATCGGCCGGGTTGGTAAACGGATTATTTAAAGCCTCAATGGTTTTGGCCCTGTCGTGGGCAGAGATACCGGTGGTACAACCATTACCCAGCAGGTCTACCGATATAGTAAATGCAGTTTCGTGCAGCGCGGTATTATTACTTACCATCAGTTCAAGGCCCAATTCATCGCAACGATCTTCAGGCAGCGGCACACAGATCAGGCCCCGGCCATGCGTGGCCATAAAATTCACCATTTCGGGCGTGATCGCAGCAGCAGCAGCAATAAAATCGCCTTCGTTCTCACGGTCTTCATCATCTACAGCTATTACCAGCTTTCCCTGTTTAACGGCTTCAATGGCACTTTCTATGGAGTCGAACATATATTTCCTGTTTTTTACAAAGTTAAATATTTTGAACTGTTGGAGCATTTTGGATAAATGTGGTATAACTTCCAATATTTTTGATCCTTAATATGATTATTGATGCTGTTTGCAAAAATCTTTTATATAACAACCGCTGCAGGCATTTTGTTTGAACTGCTGACCGGCTGTAACGGGCACAGTGAGCGGGTATACGATAAGGAGGCCTATCCCGCAACTCCCATCATCAATTATGCTGTTGTACAAACGTACCCGCACGACACATCGATGTTTACAGAAGGGTTGGTATTTTACAAAGGAGCGCTGTATGAAAGCAGCGGATCTCCGGCTGAACGGCCCTATACAAAGTCGATAGTGGGAACAGTTGATTTACAAACCGGTAAGGTTACTCCGAAAGTAACGCTGGACAAAACACTATACTTTGGGGAAGGAATTGTGTTTCTGAAGGATAAGCTTTACCAGCTAACCTATACCAATCAAAAAGGATTTATATATGATGCGGCATCTTTTAAGAAAACCGGCGAGTTTGCTTATGCCAATAGAGAGGGGTGGGGGCTTACCACCGATGGCCGCTCTATTATTATGAGCGATGGAACGACCGATCTCACCTGGTTAGACCCGCAAACATTGCATCCTGTAAAAACCTTAGCTGTTACCGAAAACGGAACACTCAGGGATAGCCTTAATGAGCTGGAATTTATAAACGGGGCTATTTATGCGAATGTATGGACGAAGCCCTATATTCTGAAGATCGACACTGCCAGCGGTGAAGTTACGGGCCGGCTGGATCTGAGCGCTATTGTAGACCTGGTCGGGTTCCGGAAGCTTAATGCAGACGTACTAAACGGCATTGCCTGTGATGCAGCCTCTGGAAAAGTATATATAACGGGCAAGTTGTGGCCTTCGGTGTATGAGATCGATTTTCAGAAATAAATTTTTATGTAAAGCATTGGGTGTTCGCATCCTTATATAAATTTATGTATATGATGTTGAGAAAGATAGCGTATTCAATAACACCTCTTATTGTAATAACTGTTTTTTTCAATAATGCAAATGGGCAGGCGGTAAAAAAGATTAGAAAAGATAAACTCCCCGAACAACTTTATGGTACCTGGTATATAACTGAAGACGTAAGCAGGAAAAAGAGAGAATTTATTGCTATGCCGGCAGAGTTACAATCAACAATAACAATTCATCCGGATGGGACAATAGCATTAAATTTTATTAAAGAGGAAAAAGGCGCCTGGGCATATACCGGTTCAACTCATATCCTGCAAATCGTATTGCCACGGGAAGTATTGCACTGGAAACTTATTGCGATTAACGACAATAGCGTCAAATATGAACATATTACTAAGAAGAAAAGCAAAATCGGCTATCTGATAAAATAACGGTTATTGCAATATCTGCAGCCTGTCTTTCAGCCAGCTTTCCTTAACCGGCACAAGCCATTGGTTTTCCAGCGCTTCTTTTGTAGCCACCAGGTTGTTGAAATAAAGGGTATCTGCATTAATAAAACCATTGTCAAAAGCATATTGCAATTGCGAATAGGGAAGCAACTGGATGCTTTCCTTATCATTTTTGTCCCGGGTTACAAAGGCAAGCGTGGTCCTGTCAAAGAAATGCACGCTAAAAGACGCTTCGAGCGATTTTATAAACCTTACAGAGCTGTCGGTGCTGCAGCCGCTTACGCCTGCCATAGTTTCATCTGCCATTAAAACGACAAACTGCCCGAAGAACAGGAACCCGGCTGCCTTTACATCCGCCCCGTGGCTCTGCCATTGTTCCGTAAAACCGAGGATTCTTTGCTCAGCATCCAGGGCTTCTCCCATAGACAATAACCTGCTGGCCTGGTATACCCATACGCGTGACGACGGGCTGAAGTCTTCGGGTAATAACTCTTTATAGTTTAAATTCATTTTATACAAATCAGACTGCAAAGCTAAAGTTTAATGCCCAAAGCGTAAGCCTAAAGCTAAAGCGTAAGACATAAAGCTTAAAGCCTAATACCTAATACTTTGTGCTATCATTTCTGCAATATCGATCACTTTCACATTTTCTGTTTCAGCATTTTTAACGCCATCGGTAAGCATCGTATTGCAGAATGGGCACGCTGCAGCGATATAAGCCGCGCCGGTTGACAAAGCTTCGCGGGTACGCTCAATATTGATACGGATATCCCCTTGTTCCTCTTCTTTAAACATTTGTGCGCCGCCCGCTCCGCAGCATAAGCCTTTGCTCCGGCAACGTTTCATTTCAACCAGTTCGGCATCTAATGCTTCCAGTACTTTCCTGGGTGCTTCGTAAATATCATTGCCCCGGCCCAGGTAACAACTGTCATGATAGGTGATCTTTTTGCCTTTAAAATCACCGCCTTCTTCCAGTTTTATTTTTCCCTGGTCAATCAGGTATTGCAGAAAAGTGGTATGATGGATCACTTCATAAGTGCCACCCAGCTCAGGATATTCATTTTTGAGCGTGTTAAAACAATGAGGGCAGGCGGTTACAATCTTTTTTATCTCATAATTATTTAAGAGCTGTATGTTCTGGTAAGCCATCATCTGGAACAGAAATTCGTTACCGGCACGCCTGGCCGGATCGCCGGTGCACATTTCCTCTTTGCCCAGTATCGCGTAGCTGGTTTGGGTAGCATCCAGAATTTTGGCAAATGCTTTTGTTATTTTTTGGGCGCGCTGATCGAAACTGCCGGCACAGCCCACCCAAAATAAAATTTCAGGCTTTTTACCATCGGCAAACATTTCTGCCATTATGGGTACGTTCATATACAGCTTTATTTTTGAGTTGTTCTGCTCCCGGCGTCGGGTTTACAGCTGACAGGCTGGCCCGGATTTTGGAACAAAATCATTTTGTACCAGATAAAATTAATTCATTTTAAATCACCCGCTGGTATATTTGCGAAATATTCATGCAGATCAAGAAATTTTTCGAAAGGCTTTTTCATTGGGAATTGTGGAATTTTTACGTGTTATATGCTCCCATTGCACCGGTTTGGTTATGGTATTGCCTGAAAAGCGGTTCCTTTTGGTTCTTTACACCTTCTAACCCTGCTATAACCTTCGGCGGGTTTGAAGGGGAAGGTAAAAAAGAAATGTACGATCTGCTTCCTCACGAACTGGTGCCTTTAACCATTTACATTCAGCACGATATTGCTTTTGAGGAAGTTTTAAAAAAAATACAGTTATCGGGCCTGCATTATCCGTTTATCGTAAAACCCGATGTGGGCATGAAAGGGATTTTATTCAGGGTGATCGAAAACGAAGATCAATTGAGCAGTTACCACCAGCGCATTCCGGTTGAATATATTGTGCAGGCTAAAGTTGATTACCCCGAAGAAGTAAGTGTGTTTTATTACCGCTACCCCTGGAGAAAAAAGGGAAGGATATCCGGCTTTATACATAAAGAATTGCTGCAGGTAAAAGGCGATGGAAAAAGTACCTTGAAGCAACTGGTAGCCAGCCACCCGCGTGCCAGGTACAGGCTGGAAGAAATGGAAAGCAGGCACGGGCAAAAATTTCAGCGGGTGATCCCTGATAAAGAGATTTATTATTTATCGTTTGCAGGCAATCATAACCGGGGTGCTAAATTTACCAATCTGCATAAAGAAATTGATGGCGATCTCCTGAACGTTTTTGATGAACTCAGTTTAAAAGCGAAGTTCTTTTATGGCAGGTACGACATTAAAGCAGCTTCTGTGGAAGCGCTCAAACAAGGTAAAAATTTTACCATCCTGGAATATAATGGCGCAGGGGCCGAACCTAATCATATTTACGATTGTGGCATGAGCCTGTGGAAGGCCTACGGTATTATATTAACACATTGGAAAGCCTTGTATAAAATCAGTAAATACAATGCGGGGGAAGGGGTAGCTTATTGGCCATATAAAAAAGGCCGCCAATATTTACGCCAGGCCAGAAAGCATTTCCGCTTGTTGGAAAAATTCGATTAGTGCGGGGTGACGGCCGGCGGCGTATCGCTGTCAACTTATCAGCTTCCTCTTTGCGAACCGGTATTTTGCTGTTTGCTCGCAAAATTGGCATGCTGGGGTTTCTGGATAAATTTGGAAGTTCCGGCCTGTTTCGCTGCTGTTTTACCTTTACTGTCTTTTTTACCTTTCTTATTATTCTGATTTAGTAATGACATGATTATCGTTTTTTACTTTTAAACAATCCAATGGTCAAATTTATGGGATAAAGCAATTGAATCAATGTTAATGTTAGCAAAACCTCTACAATCAGCTGACCTGTTTTTATGGAAAGCTTAAACTTTTGAAGCGCATTATCCCGAGTATAGGCTTCCAATACCTGATTGCTCCATAACGCAGCCGCAATTACTATAATGAAAAGGATAATGGTGAGCACTATATGGAGGGAATACAGTTTTTTTGAATATAGCTTTTTTACAGTGCAGGCATACAGCAGCCATATCAGTGACAGGTAAACAGCGGCTGCCATAAAAATTTGTGCAAACGGAACCACATACACCCTGTCAGCCAGGTGAATATCAAGCGGTTTTTTAAGCGTGCAAAAAGCGGCTATGAAAAACAGGCCCGATACTGCCAGTAACAGGTTATGAAGTGGCTTTAAAACTTTCATGGTTTTGCAAATCTATTCAAGTAATGATGGAAAGAGCAGAAAATTTATAACAGGTATCCGCTTTCATTAGTTCAAAACAGGGTGGGGTTTAAATGTTTTTTCCCTGTCAAACAAATAGCGGTAAGTTGTAAATACCCGGCTACGGTAAGTGCCCAGCGACTCTGCCACATTGATCATTTTAGGGTTAAACTCACCTATCCATTGCATCTCGAATTGCTCATAAATAGGGCTGCCTAATTCATATCTGCCAGCCTCAATCTTTAAATTCTGGATCAGCCTGCAGCCTTCAATAATCATGTAAGCATCGGCTCCTTTACCCTGAAATTCGGGAACGATGCCAAATACCAGCCCTACAAATTTGTTGCAGGGTTTTGTTTTTTTATACCACAGGAATTTTAATTTATCGATCAACCCAAATTTTCCCCCGAGGTATTTAAACCATTGATTCAGGTCGGGCAGGTTTACCCAAATACCAATGGGCTCTTTTTTATAGTAAATGATCCAGTTAATGCGCTCATCCATTACCGCTTTCATGGATTGAAACATTTTTAAAACGGTTCTTTCGTCTAACTGCTTTAATCCGCCATGGCCCGCCCAGGCTTTATTATACACTGTAGTGAAATCTTTTACATATTTCTCCAGGTTGTTTTTTTTGATGTTATCTGAGGAAAAGCCGGGGTCTTTGGATAAAGCTGCATGCCGCTGGTAAAACTTTTCCTGTATCCGGCTGCCTACATTAAGGCAGAAACATATCTGGTTAAAAAAAGGTTTAAATCCGTAGTTTTCCAGCAATGCCTGGTAGTAGGGTTGATTGTAGTTCATCCTGTACAGGGGCGGCTCAAAACCTTTAACCAGCAGGCCCCACCAGGTATCACGTTCTCCAAAGTTAATGGGGCCATCCATTGCTGTCATCCCTTTTTCCTGAAGCCAGTTTTTAGCTTTGTCAAACAGTAAACCGGCTGCATGCTGGTCATTGATGCAATCAAAAAAGCCGATACCGCCTACCGGACCGTCATCACCTTTCGACTTATATTTTTTATTTACAAATGCCGCAATACGACCAATAAGCTGTTCCTGCTCATCTTTCAAAATCCAGCGTATGGTTTCGCCCCACCGGTACGTTTTGTTTTTTTCTTTATCAAACACTTCATGGATATCCTTATCCAATGGCCTGATATAACCCGGATCATTTTTATTGATTATAACATTTACCAGGATAAACTCTTTGGCAAGCGCCGGCGTGGTAACTTCAATCAGCTTCATGCTACAAAAATAAGCTGGTAAACATTAGTAATGCCTATTCATCTTTACCTGCTTTTATGGTATCCTTATCTGTTCCGGCCCCTGGTTTGGACGATGCAGGATATTCTTTTTTAGCCAGCCTTCCCGCAGAGTCTTTTTTGTTTACCAAAGCAATGCTGTCTTTTCTTCTTTGTTCTTTCAGCCGGGCAAGGTCTTTTACTTTCTGAATGCTGTCTTTAACAGCTTTCTGCCTGCTGTAGCTGGTGCCTACACTGTTTAAGAACATTTTTTTAGCAATAACAGCATCGTGTCCATAAATATCTTCTCTGAAATTTAAAACGCTGCTGTCGTTTACCCATGCGGTAAAATAGGTAATGAGCACCGGTACTGGTTTTTTAATTTTTACATATTTCTCTTTATAAGTGTGCATCAGGCTGTCCACCTTATGGGCACTATACCTGAGCGTATCATCCAGTAAATATTCTGCAAGTTTTGCAGGTTCTTTTAACCTGATACACCCGTGGCTATAGCTTCTTTTGTCGCGATTAAATAAACTCTTGGCAGGGGAGTCGTGAAAATAAATATTATAGCTGTTTGGAAATAAAAACTTTACCAGGCCTAAGGAGTTCCAGGGGCCCGGCTTTTGGCGAATGCGGCCATTTACACGCTCCATGTGGTTGCGTTGTAAATATGCCGCGCTGGGGTTGCCATGCATTTCTTTTTTTACAATGCTGGCAGGCACGTTCCAGTAAGGACTGAAAACAATATTGCTCAGCCTTCCGGTAAATACAGTAGTATTATTCCCTTCTTTCCCTACCACCACATCCATATCCCATGCAGGCTGGCCATATTCATATACATGCAGGCGGTATTCGGGAATGTTCACCATTATGGAACGCCCGCTATCTGCTGTATTACCTGGCAGCCAGCGCATTCGCTCCATATTAATCAGTATTTGCTGTATACGTTCGTCTATGGATATGTTTACATCTCTTAGAAATGTTTGTCCCGCAGTGCCATCGGGTTTATATCCGTAAGTCCGTTTCAGCGCGTTAACGGCATCGGCCAGTTCCTCATCATAAGTGCTGGTAAAGGTGCTGTCTTCACCATTTAAAAAACCTTCGGCTTTTAAACGCTTTTTTAATGCTTTTACTGCAGGATCTTTGTAACCGGTTCGCATCACCTCTACTTTGCTGTTTACAAAGGCCCAGCCGCCGTTATCTTTTATTTGCCTGTATTTTTCCAACTGATCCCTTAACTGCAGGTATTGAGGATTGTGAGGCGCGTATTCGTCAGCATATTGTCCGCGCTTGGTCAGTACAGAATCGAGCATGGCCTCCAGGGTTAACTTCTTTTTAGGGATATACCATTCCAGGGACTTAATGTTGAAATCAGGATCTGACGCATAAGCATGGTCTGCATAAGTGTAAAAATACCGGGTGAGCAAAATTTCAAGGTTTTGGTATAGTGAATCATTTTTAGGTTTGATTTCATCTATACGGATAAGGGTCTCCATTTTATTTGTGAGCCATTGGTTATATACAGATGAGTCCCTCGAATAGTTCAAATAGTTTTTTAAGAGATTCCAGAAGGAAATGGTATGTTCCGGGATCCCTTCTTTGGAAAACCAGGCATATTGATAGTTGCGGCTGTTATAAAAACTTTTAATGCGGTTAGTGAGCGTATCACCCGGCTTATTTTGCTCCAGTATGGAGTGGGCTAATGAGCTGTCGATGAATAAAGAGTTGAAGGAGTTGCTGGTATCAATAGTTACATCGACCCGCGTAACGGGTTTTTCTTCCTTAATAATCTTTTGCGTCTCTTCTTTTTTTTCCAAGAAACGGCAGGAGTAGGCCAGCAGGCTGATAATTATGCTGATTAGCACCAGTGATTTTCTGAAATTCATAAGTGGTTCGTATATAAAGATAGTCTCTGATAAGAATGCAAAAATAGCAATATTGACATAATGATCTGCCGGCTGTTCTATAGCAAGCCGATAATCTTTTGTCCGGTTACTGTAAATTTAGGCAATGCTGTGAATAAATTGTATCGTATATTCACTATAATATGTGCAGAAACCTTACTTTTGCAGCCACAAAAATAACCACACCTCGATTATATGGCAAACGTTGGTAAAATTAAGCAAGTTATTGGAGCGGTAATTGATGTACAATTTAACGATCAGCTCCCTGAAATTTATAACGCACTGGAACTAACCAAAGAGAACGGCGAAACGCTTGTGCTTGAAGTGCAGCAGCATTTGGGCGAAGACAGTGTTCGTACCATTGCAATGGATGGTACAGAAGGCCTGGTACGCGGCACCGAAGTGCGCGATACCGGGAAAGCGATTACAATGCCTGCCGGCGAAGCTATTAAAGGTCGCCTGTTTAATGTAACTGGTGATCCTATTGATGGGTTGCCCGCCGTTTCCAAAGAGAACGGCCGTCCCATACACGCAATGCCGCCTGCCTTTGAGAACCTGAGCACCGCTTCCGAAGTATTGTTTACAGGTATTAAAGTTATCGACCTGATCGAGCCTTATGCAAAGGGCGGTAAGATCGGTCTGTTTGGCGGTGCCGGTGTGGGTAAAACAGTATTGATCCAGGAATTGATCAATAATATTGCAAAAGGCCATGGTGGTTTGTCGGTATTTGCCGGTGTGGGTGAAAGAACCCGCGAAGGTAATGACCTGATGCGTGAAATGATTGAAGCCGGCATTATGAAATATGGCGACGCTTTCAAGCATAGCATGGAAGAAGGCGGATGGGATTTAAGCACCGTAAATAAAGAAGAGCTTGCTGATTCCAAAGCGACTTTTGTATTCGGACAAATGAATGAGCCTCCGGGAGCCCGTGCCCGTGTGGCATTATCGGGTCTTACCATTGCAGAATATTTCCGTGATGGCGACAGTGAAGGAAAGGGAAAGGATATCTTGTTTTTCGTGGATAATATCTTTCGTTTTACACAGGCTGGTTCCGAAGTATCGGCACTGTTGGGCCGTATGCCTTCAGCGGTGGGATATCAGCCAACGCTGGCTACAGAAATGGGTTTGATGCAGGAGCGGATTACTTCTACCAAAAACGGTTCTATCACATCTGTACAGGCTGTATATGTGCCTGCGGATGACCTTACCGACCCGGCGCCTGCCACTACATTTGCGCACCTGGATGCTACTACCGTATTAAGCCGTAAAATTGCGGATTTAGGTATCTATCCTGCGGTGGATCCTTTGGATTCTACCTCTCGTATTTTGATGCCACAGGTTGTGGGCGATGCGCATTACGAATGTGCGAACAAAGTAAAAAGAATATTGCAACGTTATAAAGAACTTCAGGATATTATTGCCATTTTGGGCATGGATGAGCTGAGCGATGAAGATAAGATGACGGTGGCCCGCGCCCGTAAAGTACAGCGTTTCCTTTCTCAGCCTTTCCACGTTGCGGAAGCATTTACCGGTTTGAAAGGAGTATTGGTGCCGATCGATGAAACGATCCGCGGCTTTAATATGATCATGGACGGGGAAGTGGATGAATACCCTGAAGCAGCATTTAACCTGGTAGGTACTATTGATGATGCAATTGAAAAAGGGAAGAAGCTTTTAGCAAGTGCTTAATTACTGGTTTGAAATTTCTAATTTGAAATTTATTGTTCGGGTTAAAAATCTCAAATCTCAAATCTCAAATCTCAAATGAAACTAAATATTTTAACCCCCGAAGGCAGTATCTATAGCGGCGACGCTTATGGTGTTCAAATGCCGGGTGTGGATGGTTCTTTAGAAGTGCTGGATAAGCATGCACCCATGATCGCTGCGTTGGGAGAAGGCAGGTTAAAGGTATTGCAGGGAAGCCTGAACGGCAGCGCTGCTTTTTATGATATACAGGGAGGATTTGTGGAAGTGTTGAATAATAATGTTACCGTATTGGTAGAGGGCGCAAAGAAGTCATAAGATAAAAAAATGTAAAATAGAAATCCGCAGAACCAAGCTGCGGATTTTTTTTATATATAGGACAAGGGTTGTCATTATTCTGTTCTGGAAAAAATCCTGGTTCTCGAAATGCCCAGCAAATGCCCGGTCAGGTGCAAACGGCCCTGCGTTAATTTTGCTTCGCATGAAACCCACCCATATCCCGGGGTAAAGGCCTGTCCGTTTTTAAACTGTCCGTCTTTATACACCAGGCCTTTTAAAATAATTTGGCCGGTTTTGAGTTTGGGATCGGGCGCTCCGATCCAGTGCATGATGCCAAAGAATTTACCCTCGTGTTCATATATGCGTATAGAGCGCGTTCTTTCGGGATTGAGCCACACGCCTTTTATGTCTTCTTTTGCGAATAAAACAGAAAACCGGAGTAGGGCGATAACTAATAAAATGCTCATTGCCAAATAAAATTTAAAACAGGAAACCAGGGGTATAACTACAGAGAGATCAGGCAGGATAAGCGCCTGTTTTAGCAACAACAACAATATTGGTGATAAAAAATATTGCCCATAAATTTATTAGTCTACTATAAAAATAGACTAATTAATTGATACTTCCAAATAAAACAGAAAGAAATGACAAATGATTATTGTTTCTGGCAGCAATACGTGGTAAAACGTAAAGATTTATTTCTTCAGATCATTAAGAAGCCGGCTGATTTTCAGCCGGCTTCTAAGTTTGCAGCCCAGGTCAGCACAGAACAATGAATGAATATTATTTTTCCTTGTCTTATTTTACCAGACCCTTATTGTATTTCAACAGAGGAGGCGTCGGTTGCATTGCGACAGAAGTGGTGCCATCAAAGTTAACAGAATACACAGGTGACATGCTATTACCCGGTGTCCAGTAAATATTCTCATTAGCGCCATTGGGGCAATATGCACATTGGCAATCTAAGTCCAGCACCCCGTTTTGACCTGAAGGCTGATTCCAGTATATTTCGGAGCCATTAGGTGTTAGTACACGAAGATCCATATCCGCATTATCTTTATTAGTGAACTGGAGATTGAATCTTGGGTTTCCAGGTGTTCCCTGAATTTGCTCGGTTGCATTTGAGTTGTCTTTTTTACTGCAGGCAGTGAATAAAGCAGCAGTTCCTGTTAGTACAAAAAGCGTGAATGCATAAATACTTGTTTTCATCTGTTTATATTTTTTATGTTATAATTGGTTCTGATAAACCGGTGCTTTGCAATTAATTTAGAATGCTGATTAACGTTAATGGGTTTTCAGCGTTTACCGAAATTGCTGTGCTGCTATTGCCGTTGTCGAAGTCGGTTTTATCAATAGTCAGATTATTTTGACCTTGTTTTAAAGGAATGCGGGTATAAGATATCGTAGCCGGCAAAGATTTCCAGTTTCTTGTGTCGGCATGTTCCAGTATCGACCCGGTTATATCAACGGCAAGTTTTGTCAGTTCTCCTGCAGTGCTCCCTAAAAAATGGGTGGCTAATGTTCCCAATCCTGCTTTTACGGCTTTTTTGCTGGCAACCCTTAACAATACTTTTCCCATCTCCCGGTTCATTCTGTCCGCAAGGCATTGTTTTGCTATTGCATAAAAATCTTCTATGGGTTCTAAATGGTATTGCGTGTTATCGACTGTTATGCTGGCTGATTTATAGGTTAAGGTGGAGGGCTGATATTCAGGGATGGCGATGGAAGTAATACCCGGAATTCCTGCCGGTACAGGGATGCTGATGTCATAGCCGGCTCCATAATTCCCAACAAAAAAACCGTTAGTTGCTGTAAGTTTCATCTCACCTTTTACCGGGCCTGTTCCGTTTTCCCAAAATACAATAGCGGCTTGTTGATAATCCCAATCGGGGTTGTACTTCATGCCAAACAGGGTTTCATATTTGCCAAGTTCTTCGGTAAAATTCATTTTATAGCACATTCTTAGCAGGTCTTCCTGTAATTGAACAGGAGCAATAGTGTTGAAATAAATCTTATCCGGGTTTTTGTAGAATAATTCCACAGCGTTCCTGTAAGCAATAAATGCATTATTCCAGTCCGATTTGGATTCATAAATAATACCCTGTAAAATATGAGCGAACGCATCTTCTTTGTACAAATTTTTCCTGTCCTCATACCGGGCATTCATATCTTCCAGTTTTATATTAATGCGTTTGGCTTCAACCAGTGCTTCATCGGGCGCGCCCGTTTGAAAATAATTAATGGCCTTATAGAAATGCATGATTACTTTTTCGAAATCTTCGGGCTGGTATGGAGTGGCTTTTGCGTTGGTTAAATTACTGGCCAGCGCCTGTCCTGCACTTGTTTTTATGCCATCATCTATTATGTTATATGCCTGTTCAAAATAATCGTTGGATGCGGTATAATTTCCGTTATCAAAAGCCGTCTTACCCTGTTCAAGATAAAACAGTACTTTGTTCCTGTCTTTGCTCGGCATCTTATTGCCCCAGGCATTACCCCTGCGGGCGCTGCGGTTTTCGGTATCTTCACTGTACAAAGCATTCATGTTGGAAGAGTGGCCTGTGTGGGAAACAACGTTTTCTTCCTCCTTTGCTTTAAGAGTGGCACCCCCGGCATGCTCCCTGCTGCTGGCGCTGCGGGGTACTACATTACATGCATAACATAAAATGAGGATCGATAAAATGATAGTGTTTTTCATTAGTCGTTTGTTTTATAGTTTTTATAATTTTTTTTGCCCGCATATTTGAATATTTTTTTACTGCCTACCCAAACATTATCCGAAGATTCGATGTCGGAAAGCTCAAGATTTACCTGATAATAAACCGTTTTTTGACCTCTTCCGTCTGTTTGCACATTCGAAGTGATATATCCCTGCAGCACATAGTCTGCACCATTTTCATTCTGCAGTTTTTTCCTGGTTTTCTCATTAGCGTTGATCTGTTGGTCGGCCCGTTCAGCTCTCATCGATTCTCTAAGTACCCCGTCGTTTACCATCTTTACCGATCCCGAATTAATAAGGTCCCGTTTTATTTCTTCAGTGAACATTTTTGTGTCGATATGCTCGCTGCTCTGATTAATGATCATATCTACAATTAACCGGGGCTTTTCGGCGCCATGTGTAGAGATGAACTTTTTATACCAGGCTTCCTCTAACAATTGACTGACCATTGTTTCTGCAGTTAACCTTGCATCTGTCTGGTTCCAGCGCGTATTCAGGTCGATGGTAGTGTTTTCCTGAACCCTTTGTACGGGTTTGCGGCCGCAGGAAAAAATAATAATCGTAAGGAGTAAAAGGATCGTGTGTGCAATTTTCATTTTTTGTATTTTTTAATGTAAAAATTTATTGATAGACGATAAAATATCAATGAAGTCCATCTCTCTTACGCCGTGCCTTATAGGTGAATACATTACAACGAATAGAATCATCTGTGGTCGGGCTAATGCTGACCTGCTTACAGGGGGCGTCTGCTGCCGTAATATTTATATGATTACACTGATGGTGGTATGGCCCGTTCCTTTATAGCGTAAGAACATAGTGTGAAACTGTTTATTTTTCGGCAGTAAGCTGTAGCTTGTTTAGATTTGTAATGGGCGTGTTTGGCTGTTTTGAGTGATGAATTGTTTTGTTATTGGTATTGTCCTGGCTGCATAATAACCTATTCCGGAATAAGTGGCGCGCGAGTGTACACGCGCGCCACGGAGTTGGATTTTATGCAGATTT
This sequence comes from Niabella sp., assembly GCA_047606125.1. Classification (GTDB taxonomy): domain Bacteria; phylum Bacteroidota; class Bacteroidia; order Chitinophagales; family Chitinophagaceae; genus Niabella. The sequence goes on from JASGEW010000128.1 coordinate 17,584, forward strand.
ACTGCTACTGCAAATAGCGTCTAGTAATTCAGCAAGAACGGTAATGAATTTGCCTATTATAGGAACCGCTTCTGCAAGTTTCACATACTTGCCTATCTTGCTCCAAACTGCACAGATTTGTTCTTTGACATTATCGGCTGTTGCGGTTGTGCTAAATACCGATTTAGCTGTTTTTGTGTGAGATTCAAGCGTTGAAAAGTCGAAATTAACGGCTTCTTTTTCCAGTGCTGACATTTGAATGTTTGACATAATTGATGATTTTTATTTTTGCCTACTCTATAATCCTCTTTTCGGCTTACGAGGGGTGTTTGTGAGTGGAGAATTGGTATTCATAAGTTTTTCATCTGTTCAGGATGCAGGCAAACCGCATCCCGGGCAAATGATTGTAAGCATCCTAATTAGCCTGTGATGAAATAAGTGTTTTGCCGCTGCTCCGATTATTATTTTGCCCGGAAATCACCGGGGTCGGTCTGGGGCGTTTAGCAGTGGGTGCAGCATTGTTGCTTACATCCTTTATTGGCGGCTTGGTGCTATAAACCGGCATGTCGGGCGATTTAAGTTGCTTTAAAACTTCTTTGTTTGCTTTTAATGCCTCTTTCAAAATTTCTTTATCTGCTGCCGAAACATCGGGATTTTTTAGCAGTTCTTCGATTAACGTGCTGGCATCTTCGTATGTTTTTGCCTGCCCTTGTGCCTTTACCTGTGTTGTGAAAAACAAGGCAGTGATTAGGCTTAATGAAACGATATACTTTTTCATGATTTTTAATTTTAAAAATTTAGTTATACTCAATATTCTCTTTCCGGCTGAAAGGTTTTTTGTTTAATTGAAAATTGATGATAGACAAATGACAGTCTGCTATTGTTTTGTTCCTGAAAAATCCACATGGTCAATGGTATAATAGTCATATTGATTATTGATTAGTGCGCTCCAACCACTATAGTATGGAAGACCGGAAAGACAAGCATTACTGGTTATGTAGCCCCGACTGCGACCTGTACGTGCAGATAGTGTAAGGAATTTGGAATTGGTATCATAATATCCTGTACTAAATGTTATCTGTGCATTGCCTGCTTTTACCGTAACTGGTGAATAGGATGTTGTCGGATAAGGTCCTGCTAAAGTGATTGTTACCGTGCTGTCCGTAATTTTTGTGACATTTACAGTCGCCGTTCCCGTTTTGAAATTACTATCCCAGCCATCAGGAGCCACACAACCGCTATAAATACCCAAATGTATATTGTCGGGCATCCATTTCCCTGTGCCCGTATAAGTACCGGCTATTGCCGCCGCAGCCGAAATGTTGGTGTTATTATTTTGATTGGCGTCATCGTTGTCGAATGCTTTACTGCACGAGCTGCAGATGATAGCAAATAAAGCAATTGCTATCAGGTATATTCTAACGGAGCGATTATATGTTTTCATCTGATTGTTTTTAATTGTGGATGCCTACTCTGCAATCTTCTTTTCTGCTTACAACTTTTACTTGCCTGAAAGGCTGAGTTTTACCTGGAAGCTGCTCAGCGGAATGGTTTAATGGCCGCTGGTTTCCACACCGTTGTTTACGGTAGTGTAGATCATTTTCACGTTTCCGGGCGAATAGTCTGCCGACAAGCCGATACTCCGCCACCTCACCGTAGCGCCGAAGTTGGGTTTAATACCTGTGGTGGAAAGATATTGGGTGATCGATCCTGAGTCGGAAGCATCCTCATTTTCCCGGTACGGATAAAATACATATTCCGTTGCGCTGTTTACCGATTCGTACAGGGGCCCCATTGCATAAA
>JASGEW010000129.1:0-6333 GCA_047606125.1 Niabella sp.
CATTTACAGTACTTCCCTCTCTCCACAAAGGCGGGGGCATTAAGCCGTTTCTAAAACGCTCATAAGAGTCTTTAATATACTTATAAAAAACATAATCGCTGGATGTTGAGGCAAACAGGAAAGAAGGCTGGTAGGCTATTATAAACTGGTTCAGGATGCTGTCATTGTCCACCTGGGTAATACGGCGGATGATTGCCTTGCTAAAGCGGTGCTTTACAAAAGCATCCTGCTCCTGGGTAACCAGTCTTTCCTGGAAAGCGAGCATCTGTCGCTTTTTCCGGAAGCGGAAGGAATTAATGATCTCATCCAGGTCAAAACCAACCGACCCGTCGCTAAGTGTGCTCACTTTTAACCCCGGCTTTCTGTAGTCAAATATCTTGGCGTAATCTTCCCGGTTCTGGATAGAATCCCGCCTGTAGTCCTTCACTTTTGCCTTCACTCCGGGCATCAGCATTACAAATGTTTGTAATGAAATATTAAAGGCAAAAGGGGTTTTAATGCTTCTGACCGGAAATTTACGGGTAGGCTTGTTCAGGTAACTGAACCAGACAGAGTCATTTTCATTAACCGTAATGCTGTAATCGCCTTTTGCATCTGTGCTGGTTCCGGTGCCGTTAGTAGCCAATACCGAAACAGACTGTACAGGGTATATGCCGGAACTATCAAATACCGTCCCTTTTATAGTAACTTGTGCTTTAGTGTTTTGCAGTAAGCCCAACAGTAGAATAACCAGTATAGTAAATGCTCTTTTCAAGATTGTATATAGGACGCCAAAGCAAGTAAAGAAATTCTAAATAGTTTGATAAAGTTAAAAAAACGGGGAATAGCTGGTGGTTAAGCGGTAAGCAGGTTGTGCCTGCTATTCCCTGTCTCCTGCCTGCCTGTTTATCAGCTCCTCAATTACCCTTGCAAAGTGTGCATGCTCCAGCGCGTGGATTTTTTGAGCCAATGTACCTGGGGTGTCTTCGGGCGATACCGCGCACCTGGCCTGGAAAATAGTGGTGCCATGGTCATATTGTTCGTCAACATAATGGATCGTTATGCCGCTTTCGGTCTCTTTATTACATATAACCGCTTCGTGTACAAAATGTCCGTACATACCCTTACCCCCATAGTTTGGCAATAATGCCGGGTGGATGTTAATGATCCTGTTTGGAAAAGCTTCAATTAATACCGGTGGTATTTTTAATAAAAAACCGGCAAGTATTATAAAATCTATTCCTTTTTCTGTAAGAAATGAAGCGTATCCGTCTTTTTTATATTGTTCCTTGTCAATCAGCAGGTGATCGATTGCTTCTTTTTGCGCAATTTCCAAAACGCCCGCCCCCGGTTTATTACACAGGATAAACGCTATTTCCACCTTTTCGCTGTTTCTGAAATGGTCAATGATCTTTTGCGCATTACTTCCCGCCCCGCTGGCAAAAATGGCCAATCTTGTGTTCATATAGTATCTTATTAAGTTAAAGCAGCAGCCAGTAATACAATGGTCGATATCTTATGGCTGCCTGTTATTTTTTTAAACAGTGTTTTTAAGTATCGCCTGAAAAATGAAAACTCACCTTCCATTTTGTTTTTAACCGGCTAAACATAGCTAAAGGCTGCAAATTAAGTTACAAATCCGAAACGCCGAATTTTGGTTCGGGATTTATCAAAATAAGCAGATATTAACATCTGTAAGCACGAAAATGAGATGACTTTTTAATGACAAACGATTTTGCAATTTCTGAAATTTGATAAAAAAATCTGCTGAAATGCAGTCTGGTAGCGGATTTAAAAAAATTATATTTTGTTGCTGTAATGTTAACGCCGCGCCTTATTTTTGCAGTTAGTCAGAGGTTTTTATCCACATTTTAGATTTTATGCGTTTTATGAACAATGATAAGAATTTATTTTACCAACTAACCTTACTTATAATAGCGCTGCTTGTATCCGTTTCTTCTGTTTTTGCGCAAGCCGGTGCGGGTGTTGCCGAAGGTAAGACCTTATTTATGGCAAACTGTGCCAGCTGTCATAACAGCGATATGAAGACCGATATGACCGGCCCGGCGTTGGGAGGTGTACAGTCTCAGTGGGAGGACCAGGGCAAACTGCACGAGTGGATAAGGAATAACCAAAAGCTGATCGCTTCGGGCTATCCTTACGCGGTAGAGGTTTCCAAGCTGAAACCGACCGTAATGTCAACGTTCCCAAGCCTTACTGATAAACAAATTGATGACATCCTTGCCTTTATTGATGCAAAATTTACCGGCAAAATAGATGCAAAGCCGGGCGGAGGAGAAGCCGCCGCCGGTGCCCCAGCTGAGGCATCCAGCCAAAATAATATTATGTATGGTGTGGTATCGCTGATACTTGCCCTTGTTGCCTTAATACTTGTATATGTAAACTTTAATCTTCAGAAAACATCAAGAGAGGTTGAGCAGGTTAAAGCAGCGCCTTCATTACCTATCTACCGTAATAAAACTTACCTGGCAATTATTGCTATTGCATTATTTATTGTGGGCGGTTATTTTACTACCAAGGCCATGATCAATATGAACCGGCAGGTCAACTATGAACCTAAACAGCCGATCTTCTACTCTCACAAAGTGCATGCGGGCATTAACCAGATCAACTGTTTATACTGTCATGGTAATGCATGGGAAAGTAAAACCGCGGCCATCCCTTCGGTGAACGTGTGTATGAACTGTCATAAAACCATCCAGAAATATAACGGCCCCGAGCTTAAAGATGCGAACGGCAATGTTGTAAACGGTACCAATGAAATTCATAAACTGTATGAATACGCAGGCTTCGACCCTGCCAATGCCGATGCCTGGGACGGATCGAAAGCAAAACCGATCGAATGGGTTAAAATTCACAACCTGCCTGATCACGTGTACTTTAACCATAGCCAGCATATAAGAGTGGGCAATGTTCAGTGTCAAACCTGTCATGGTGAAATTACTGCGATGGATGAAGTACACCAGTTTGCAGAATTGAGCATGGGGTGGTGCGTAAACTGTCACCGTCAGACAAAGGTGAACTTTAACACCAGCGATTCTACCGGCAACCAGTTTTACAGCATTTATGAAAAGTTCCATAACGATATTAAAGCCGGTAAAATGGATAGTGTAACAGTAAAAGATATCGGTGGTTTGGAATGTCAAAAATGTCACTATTAAGATCAGCCGATCAGCCGGTTAGCGGTAAGCTAATGGGCGTTGGCACATTATCACATTAGCATATTATCACATTATAAATTATGAGTAAAAAGTACTGGCAAGGTTTCGGAGAAATAAATGACCCGGAAAATTTTCAAAAAAATGTGCGGGATGAGTTTCGCGACGAGTTACCTTTTGAAGATTTTGACAGCAAGGGTTTACTGGATGCAAAAGCCCCGCGCAGGGACTTTTTAAAATACCTGGGCTTTAGCACTGCGGCAGCAACATTAGCGGCAAGCTGTAAAACCAAAGTGCGCAATGCCATACCTTATGCGATCAAACCAGAAAATGTTGTACCCGGCGAAGCAAAATACTATGCCACCACTTTTATCCAGGATGGGGATGTGGTGCCTGTTTTGGCAAGGGTGCGCGATGGAAGGCCTATTTTGATTGAAGGAAACGACCTTTCCTTTGCCAAAGGATGTACAACCGCCCGTATCCAGGCTTCGGTGCTCGATTTATATGATAAGCACAGAATTACGCACCCCAAACAAAAGCTGGGAGACAAGCTGGAAGAAGTGCCGACATTTGCGGCTTTAGATAAAGCAATTACTGATCGTATAAAAGCCGCCGGTGGTCAGATTGTATTTCTTACCAGCACTATAAATGCTCCGTCTGCCCTGCAGGCCATTGCCGATTTTAAAGCGGCCTATCCCAATTTCAAACATGTTCAGTACGATGCGGTTTCCTATACAGGCATGTTGCTGGCCAACGAGGCAGGTTTTGGTAAAAGAGCCCTTCCCTCCTACAGGTTTGCCAATGCCAAAAAAGTGATTGTAAGCATAGGCGCCGATTTTCTGGGAACCTGGTTGAGCCCTGTCGAGTTTCAGCACGGCTATGCCCTCAACCGGAAAATTGATGAAGCAAACCCTCAAATGAGTAAACATTACCAGTTTGAGAGTTTCCTGAGCATGACCGGCGCTAATGCCGATGAACGCTTTAACCACCGCCCCTCCGAAACGGGAGACGTGGTGCTGGCACTCGCTGCTGCAGTTGGTGTGCCGGGTGTATCAGCTCCGGCAATTGCCAATGCTAAACTTAAGGCCGGCATTGATAAAGTTGCAAAGGATCTTTTAAATAATAAAGGCCAGAGCCTGGTGGTGGCGGGCAGTAACGATGTAAATGTACAGTTGGTTGTAAATGCCATTAATGCCGCTATCGGCTCGTATGGAAGTACCATCGACTGGGCTGCTCCCGTAAATTATCGCCAGGGCATTGATAAAGAATTCTCGGATCTGCTTACAGAAATAGAAAGCGGTGCCATCGGCACATTGCTTATTTATGGCGCCAACCCGGTTTATACCTGGCCGGAGCAGGACAGGGTTAAAAAAGCGCTGGCAAAAGTAAAGCTCAAAGTTTCCTTCAACGAAAAGCTGGATGAAATTTCCGCTTTCTGCGATTACCTGGTGCCTACACATCATTACCTCGAAAGCTGGGGCGATGGCGAAGCTGCTGCCGGAAATATTGGTTTCATGCAGCCCTCTATTGCACCTTTGTTTAAAACAAGGCAATGGCAGGAAAGCCTGTTGAAATGGGCGGGTAAAACGGAAGCATTTGACGAATATTTTAAAAATTACTGGGTAGCCCGTCTTGGCGATGAAAAGACCTATTTAAAGGCTTTGCAGGAAGGGGTTTGGATCACATCAACGCCGGCCGATGCCGTAGCAGGGGCCTATTCAGCAGCTTCGTTAAGCGGGGCAGTAAGCGCACTTGCCACGGCGCCCAAATCTTCCAAAAAAGAAGTGGTGCTCTACCAGAGCAATGCTTTAGGATCAGGATCTCACCCGGCAAATCCGTGGTTGCAGGAGTTGCCAGATCCTATTACTAAAATTACCTGGGATAACTATGCCATGATCTCCGTATCGCTGGCAGATGAATTGAAAATTGATTACAAAAGCAACGATTATGAATATTATCCTCAAAAACCAATTATAAGCGTAAAGGTTAAGGGGAAAGAATATAAGCTGCCCATTATAGTAGTGCCGGGCATGGACTCCAATACGATAGCTATTGCTTTGGGCTATGGCCGTACGCCGACATTAGGAACTACTTATGTGGACGAGCACAGGGATGATAAGCTGGTGGGCGTAGACGTTTACCCGCTGTCTGCCTTCAACGGTACCAGCGTAAACTTATATGCTGTTGATGCGGAGATTACCAATACCGGTGATAAATATAAGCTGGCGCAAACCCAGATACACAACAGCTACGAAGGTCGTATAGAAGTGGTAAGGGAAACATCGCTGGCAACATTTTTAAAGGATAAAACGCAGTACGAGGATTACGCAAAAGAGCTTTACGAAGATTTTACACGTAAAAAAGGCGCCACCCGCAGCGATTTTGCAAAATCGGGTACCCTTTATAAAGAACACGAGGCCAATGGTATTAAGTGGGGAATGAGCATTGATATGAATGCCTGCTTTGGTTGCGGCGCCTGTGTTATTGCCTGCCATGCCGAAAACAATGTGCCGGTGGTAGGTAAAAGCGAGGTATTGCGTTATCACGACATGCACTGGCTGCGTATAGACCGCTATTACGTGTCGGACGAGAAAGATCCTAACGAACTGAAAGGAGTGATCTTCCAGCCGATGATGTGCCAGCATTGCGATAATGCGCCTTGCGAGAACGTTTGCCCGGTAGCCGCTACGAACCATAGCAACGAAGGGTTGAACCAGATGGCTTACAACCGCTGTATCGGTACCCGGTATTGTGCCAACAACTGCCCTTATAAAGTACGTCGTTTTAACTGGCTGGATTATACAGGGGCCGATAGCTTCCCTGATAACCAGGACCAAACTATCGTGGGTAAGTTAGACCCGGCAGTATTCCACATGAACGATTCTTTGACCCGGATGGTATTAAACCCCGATGTTACAGTACGTTCAAGAGGTGTAATGGAAAAATGCTCTATGTGCGTACAGCGTTTGCAGCATGCCAAGCTGGATGCCAAGAAAGAGGGGGTGCCTTTGCAGGATAAGCACCTTAAGCTGGCCTGTTCTTCTGCCTGTGCAGCTGATGCTATCGTTTTTGGTAATGTAAACGATCCTGAAAGCGCCATTACCAAAGAGCGCGAAAACAACCCGCTTCGTACTTTTTACGTATTGGAGCAATTGCATGTGCTGCCCAATGTAAA
>JASGEW010000130.1:0-11397 GCA_047606125.1 Niabella sp.
GAAAAATCCCATCACTTTGCAAGATACTTCGCATACCTGAATCTCTTTGTCTTTTCGATGCTGTTGCTGGTAATGGGCGCCAATTTCGTAATCATGTTCATTGGCTGGGAAGGCGTTGGATTGTGTTCCTATTTGCTGATCGGGTTCTGGTTTAAGAATAAGGATTATACGAAAGCGGCTTCCAAAGCTTTCATCATGAACCGTATCGGCGACCTGGCCTTCCTGATCGCTTTGTTTATGCTGATCAATAAGCTGGGCTCTGTTACTTTCAGCGAAATATTTACCACTACTGCATTAGCCAAACTATCGCCTTATGATATCACGATCATTACCACATTATTATTTGTGGGCGCCACCGGAAAAAGCGCACAAATACCTTTATACACCTGGTTGCCCGATGCCATGGCAGGCCCTACCCCGGTTTCCGCGCTCATCCATGCGGCTACCATGGTTACGGCCGGCATCTACATGATCGCCCGCAGTAACCTGATGTATTCAATGGCCCCGGGAACCCTGAACTGTATTGCGATCATTGGTATTGCCACTGCTTTACTGGCTGCCAGTATTGCCTTAAAACAAAACGACATTAAAAAAGTACTGGCCTACTCTACCGTAAGCCAGCTGGGCTATATGTTCCTGGCCCTGGGCACCGGCTCTTATGTGGCCGCTGTTTTTCATGTTATGACGCATGCCTTCTTCAAAGCCTTATTATTCCTGGGCAGCGGCAGCGTGATCCATGCGATGGGTGGCGAGCAGGATATGCGCAAAATGGGCGGCCTGGCCAGATACATGAAGATCACCAATATTACCTTTCTTATAGGATGTTTAGCCATCGCGGGTATTCCGGGCTTTTCGGGTTTCTTTTCCAAAGACGAGATCCTGGCGGGCGCATTTGCAACCTCGCCTGTTTTATATGCGCTGGGGCTGATCGGCGCCTTAATGACCGCGTTTTATATGTTCCGCTTATATGCCACTACCTTCCGGGGAAAATTCAGAGGCACGCATGAGCAGGAGCATCATCTGCATGAAAGCCCCACTGCAATAACCCTCCCGCTGATCGTATTAGCTGTACTTGCCATCATAGGTGGCTACATCGGCATCCCGGAATTCATTATGCATGGTGCGCATGCCCTTAAAAACTTTTTACACCCGGTATTTGAGCTGTCTTATGCCTGGCTGCCGGAACATGAAGTTGCCCACAGTACCGAATGGGCCCTAACAGGCTTATCCTCTTTGCTGGTGCTCATCATGGTTATTCTGGCCTGGAGCATATACAGTAAAAAACCGGATATTGAGGATGCAAAAGGATTTGGAAGATTATTACAAAACAAGTGGTATGTTGATGAATTGTATGATGCGATCATCGTAAAACCATTAAATGCTTTAGGTTCATTTTTAAATAATGTTTTTGAAAAGAATATTGTGGATGGGATCGTTAACGGCATCGGACGCCTGGTAAATTACGGCGGACGCCAGTTGCGCTGGCTGCAAAGCGGACAAACAGGTGCTTATGTGTTGTTAATGGTTATAGGTATGCTGGTAGTATTTACAATCCAATTCTTTTTAAGAAAATAAAGGCTTGAATATATTTTTATGATCGCACTGTTGTTGATATTAATTCCCCTGCTTAGTGGCATCATCACTTTTTTTATAAAAAAGGAAGAAGGGGCAAGATCATGGTCGTTGTTGGCAGCAATAGCAACTTTTATCGTTGCTATAATAGGTTTTACCTGTTATAACCATACCCCTGCTTTGAGTTTCAAGGCCAATTGGATGGGCATTTTAAACAGCAGCTTTTCTATCAGCGCTGATGGAATGGGCGCTATGCTTTGCATGCTTACGGCGCTGTCGTTCCCCATAATATTTGTTTCTACCTGGACCACCGCATACAAAAACGCCAAAAACTTTCTGGGACTGATGCTGTTGGCACAGGCCGGGCTTATGGGTGTTTTCCTGGCCATGGACGCCCTGCTTTTCTATTTCTTCTGGGAGCTGGCGCTCATACCGGTTTATTTTATCTGCTCGCAATGGGGTGGCGAAAAAAGGATCAGGATCACTTTTAAATTCTTTATCTATACATTCGTTGGTTCACTTTTAATGCTGGTAGGGCTTTTATATATTTATTCAAAAACAAACTCTTTTGATATCGCAGCATTTTACAAATCAGGTCTTTCTTTTAAAGAGCAGGCGTGGTTATTCTGGCTGCTGTTCATAGCATTTGCTATAAAAATGCCGGTATTTCCTTTTCACTCCTGGCAGCCGGATACTTATGAGCAATCTCCTACCGCCGCTACAATGGTATTGAGCGGCATTATGGTTAAAATGGGCGTGCTTGGCTTATTACGCTGGCTGCTGCCGGTATTACCGCTTGCTTCCTATACCTGGGGCGACACTGTTTCTACTATGGCAGTAACAGGTATTATTTATGCGTCGCTGATCGCTTTTCAGCAGGATGACATGAAGCGCCTGGTGGCTTACTCCTCTATTGCGCATATCGGTTTAATGTGTGTAGCTGTATTTGCCGAAGATAAAAGCGCTATCCAGGGCACCCTGATACAAATGTTTTCGCACGGAGTGAATATACTGGGTATGTGGGTTATCGTGGAAATTATCGAAAGAAAATTCGGCACCCGCAAAATGAGCGACCTGGGCGGTATTGCCCAGAAAGCGCCGGTACTTACTATTTTCTTTTTCATTATTGCCTTCGCCAATATTGCGTTACCACTTACAAATGCTTTTATAGGTGAGTTTTTGATGTTTAACGGCATCCTGGGCTCCGAGATCACACATTATGGTGTGGCATTGGCTGTAACTGCGGGCCTGGGAATTATTTTAGGCGCAGTGTACACTTTAAGCATGGCGTGTAAAGTATTCTTAGGTAATACGAGCGCAGTAACTGAAAAGGGAACGGACATCGCTTTTCACGAAAAAGCAATACTGGCGATTATTACGGCTACGATAATTATAGCTGGCGTATATCCGCAGCATTTATTACACGCTCTTGATGATATAACAAATTCAATTTTAAAAAATTCAGATGTGCTTCATTTATTAAAGAAGCATTAAGCAATAAAGTATGAACGCATTAGTACTATCGGCAATATTTGGTGTGGTGATGATGTTTAGCGGTGTGTTTTTAAAAAAGAACGCATCCATAAAAAGCATAGCGGTCATCGCAATGATATTGCTATTAATTGTGAACTGCATGGAAATGCGGGATATTAAATTGTTTAAGTTTGATGTTTCGGCTTTCATGTCCTTTAACGGTTTTGCACTTTTCTTTAATGGTATCGCCATATTTGCCACGCTGGTGTATTTGCTGCTCACCTCCAATGAAATAGAAAAAGTAGGCAGTAATCTTGCCGAATATTTCGCGCTTATCTTTTTTATTATTTCAGGTATTACCCTTACAACCAGCTTCACATCGCTGCTGACACTGTTTTTAGGAATAGAGATCATTTCCATACCGTTATATATATTGACCGGCGCCGATAAAAAGAACCTGAAAAGTAATGAAGCGGCCCTTAAATACTTTTTGATGGGCTCCTTCTCCACCGGTATTATGCTGATGGGCATCACCCTGATTTACGGGGCACAGGGTACGTTCTCGATCGATAAAATGAACTTTGCCTTAGAAGCAAAATCAAAACTGCAAATAGCAGGTATGCTCTTATTGCTTTTCTCAATAGCGTTTAAAGCCTCTGTAGCGCCTTTCCATTTCTGGACACCCGATGTATATGACGGAGCGCCTACCGTGTTCACTTCCTTTATGGCAACCATAGTGAAAGCAGCCGTATTTATAGGCTTCATCCGCTTATTTGGCGGAGCCTTTGAGCAATTGCACAATACCTGGGCATTATGGATCGCTATAATGATCGCAGCTACCCTGTTTGTAGGTAATATTACAGCAGTATTCCAGCAAAGTGTAAAACGGATGCTGGCTTACTCCAGCATTGCACAGGCCGGGTTTATGCTCTTTGCAATATTTGCATTAAACGATACAGCACGTGAAGGTTTACTAATTTATACAGCCGCCTATTGCCTGGCAACGATTGGTATTTTTGCAGTACTTGCTAAAATGGCCGATTACAGCTTTGAAGGCTTCAACGGATTGGCCAAACAACAACCCGTGCTGGCATTTACTACCACCATTTGTTTACTATCCCTTGCAGGCATTCCTTTAACTGCTGGTTTTTTGGCTAAGTTTTATATGCTCAAAGCCGCTATCAGTACCGGTCATTATCTTTGGCTCGTGGTTTTTGCCGTTATTATGGCCGCAGTAAGCGTTTATTATTACTTCAGGGTAATACAGGCCATGTATTTTAAAGAGGGCCCGTCGCAGGCGGTACAGGCAAGTAATTTCGAAAAGTACACCTTAATAGCAGTTTGCGTGCTGATCATCTTGTTAGGTATATTCCCCAACATTTTCCTGAACTGGTTGTATTTCTAATTCCGACGCGGCCAGCCCAGGGCACAAATACACGCAGATGCCGTTTTTAAGGTATTGCAGGATCGTTCATTTCAAATAATGACCTGAAAATTTTCCTAATACCCGTAATAATCCGTAAAATCGTGCCTGGAAATGAAATTCAGCGACACACTCCTCCTGGCTTTTCGCACAATCAAGGGTAACGCTTTACGCACAGCGCTTACTGTAGCGATCATTGCTTTTGGAATTATGGCGCTGGTGGGCATTATTACTGCTATCAAGGCCATGAACCGGAAGTTCACCGAAAGCTTTGCCAATATGGGCGCCAACGCTTTTACCATAAGCTATAAACAAAGAAATGTACGTATGGGCGGCGGCGGTAACAGGGACCTTACCGTATCGAAGAAAGGCAAAAAAGAAAAAAAATCGAACCTCGACAGGAAGATAACCAAAGACGAAGCCGAATACTTTATCAGTCATTTTAATTTTCCGGGGGCGGTTACAGGGCTTTCGGTATTCGGAAACAATTCCAATATTGTGTCCTTTGGTCAAAAAAAGACCAACCCCAATGTAATGATGTTTGGCGGCGATGACAGATATCTCGAGCTAAATGGCTACAAGCTCCTTAATGGCCGCAATATAACGGTACAGGAGGTCAGAAGTGCGCAAAACGTATGCATTATCGGATATGATGTTGCCACTAAATTTTTTGGAGATGCTGTTGACAAATCGGTGGGCAGCACGATACGCATTAATAACCTTCCCTACCTGGTAATCGGCCTCCTCGAAGGCCGCGGATCCACTTTCGGATTCAGCAGGGATAATATGATCATTGTTGGCTACCGCAATCTTGCTAAAAACTTTTCGGGAAATACAGCATCCTACGTATTGGCCGTTAAAGTTGACAATATAAACAAGATGAACGAAGCTATGGGTGAAGCTGAAGCATTGTTCAGGGGTGTACGGAAAATTGGCATTACCGAGGAAAGCAATTTTGTTCTGGACAAAAGCGACAGTATGGTGGAGCGGGCAATGAACAGCATCGGGTTTCTGACCATTTCGGCCACTGTAATTGGCTTAATTACACTTATCGGCGCAGCCATCGGATTAATGAATATTATGCTCGTAAGCGTAGCAGAACGCACCAAGGAAGTAGGTCTTATAAAAGCGATCGGCGGAAAAAGCAAGATGATAAAAAAGCAATTTTTACTGGAAGCCGTCATTATCAGCGTATTGGGCGCATTGTTCGGTATTTTGCTGGGTGTTATGGTGGGCAATAGTTTTGCGCTGCTGTTAAATACAGGGTTTGTAGTGCCCTGGACCTGGGTTTTGTACGGAATCGTTATTTGTTCGGCTGTAGGTTTGCTGGCCGGCCTTTACCCGGCTATTAAAGCAGGCCGGCTCAACCCTATTGAAGCATTGCGGTACGAGTAGGAGATAAGATTTCCACAGTACCGGTAATATACGCCTATCTACACCACAATCCTTATATTTGTGCTTTATCTAAACATATTCATTTTTAATATGGCTGAGGAGTTAGAAGATTTTGATGCCGATTTAGCCGGGGACCAGGGAAAAGATCAGAAGACAGGCTGGTTCCGAAGGATCAAAAAAGGCATTCTTACAAAAACTTCAGAAAAAAAAGAAACGCAGGAAGGACTTTGGACCAAGTGTCCCGAATGTAACTATATATCCACATTTGCTGAATTGAAGGAGCTGCTGTATGTATGCCCTAAATGCGGTTATCATCACAGGCTGAACAGCCAGCAGTACTACGAGATCTTATTTGACAATAATCAATATACCGAGCTCTTTACCAATATTAAGAGTAAAGACTTTTTAGGCTTTACCGATTTAAAGCCTTATAAAAAAAGACTGGAGGATATTAGTAACAATAGTAACCTTAACGATTCCATGCGGGTGGGCGTAGGCCGGGTTGAAGGTGAAGAAATGGTAATTGCCTGTATGGACTTTGAGTTCATTGGCGGCTCCCTGGGTAGTGTGATGGGCGAAAAATTTGCCCGTGCCGTTGATTATTGCATTAAACACAAACTGCCTTATATACTCATTAGCAAAAGTGGGGGCGCCCGGATGATGGAAAGCGCCTTTTCGTTAATGCAAATGGCAAAAACAAGCGGAAAACTGTCGCAGCTGAGCGATGCAAAGCTGCCTTATATATCTTTGCTGACCGACCCTACTTTTGGTGGTGTATCCGCCTCGTTTGCCATGCTGGGCGATCTGAACATTGCCGAGCCCAGGGCGCTGATAGGGTTCGCCGGCCCGCGTGTGATCAAAGAAACGATAAAAAAAGACCTGCCCGAAGGTTTTCAGCGAAGCGAATTTCTGCTGGAGCACGGCTTCCTCGATTTCATCATCAACCGTAAAGAGCTAAAGCACAGGCTGGCAACGGTAATACGCCTTTTTAAAAATTAAAGCGGCTCCCTCTATATTCCAAAGGAAAGAGGTAAAGGCTGCCTCGATATTTTTTGTCCTTTTATATTTTAAATTCAACATTTAAAATTTTCAATTCCTATTGGCTTCTCCTGTCTCCATAAAAAACCGTTCTGCGTTTCATGAGTACTTTATCGATGACACTTATGTGGCGGGTATGGTGCTGTTGGGAACAGAGGTAAAGTCACTTCGTGAAGGGCGCGCCAGTTTCAACGATAGCTATTGTATCATTCACAAAGGAGAAATATGGATAAAGAGTCTTCATATATCGCCCTATTCGCATGGCACCGTAAATAATCATGATGCAGACAGGGATAAAAAATTGCTGCTGCAAAAAAGGGAGATCAAAAAAATACAGGCCAGGCTTAAAGAAAAAGGTTATACCCTCGTTCCTTTAAAGATATTTATGAACGACCGTAATTTTGTAAAAATTGAAATAGGCCTCGGAAAAGGAAAAAAGCTTTATGACAAACGGGAAAGCATTAAGCAAAAAGACGCGGAGCGGGATATGAAGCGCTACTTAAAATAATTTCTTTACTGCCCAATCCGGTTTTGCCAATATCCTATTCATGAAATCATTTGTAAAAAAAGCGATCGCGTTTTATCCCAAAACCTATTGGAGAGAAATATTAGCCCTTGTAACGCTGATACTTTGTTATTTCTTTTTCAGAAGTGAACGGAAAGAGATCCAAAGCCTGCTGCCCCATCTGCAGCAATCCGATCCTGTATGGATCACTACAGGTGTTGCCGTTACTATATTGTATATCCTGTTTCAAAGCCTGATGTATGTATCCAGTTTTGGAACCATTGGCTCGCATTTGTTTTTAAAAGACGCAGTGGAGCTTTTTTTAAAAAGAAATTTTTTAAGTGTCTTTCTGCCCGCAGGAAGTATAAGCTCGCTGGCATACACACCCAGCCAGTTAAGGAAGCGGAACCTCAGCAGTACACATATACACCAGGCGGGCGGTATATACGCTTTTATAGGGTTGCTTACGGTATTCATTGTGGGCATTCCTGTTATTTTTTATTCGGTATCCCATATACAGCAGCTGCATAATGCCTGGACCGGTATGATCGTTCTCTTTGTGCTGCTCTCATTCATTGTGGCAGGATATGTTTCGCTAAAGAACAAGGGCATCGTTTACAGGCTGACGATTAAATATTTTCCTGCCTCCCTCAACTTTATTGAGGAGTTCCGCACCTCGAAGTTTAATAAAAAAGAATATCTCATCACGATCCTGTTCTCGCTCGGAATTGAGCTAACCGGTGTGGGCCATGTGTATATCGCCATGCTGGCCATGGGCGCTCCTACTTCTGTTGAAGCTGCATGTACAGCTTATGTGATTTCTGTATTGCTGATGATCATCTCTCCTTTCTTAAGAGGCCTGGGAGCGGTTGAGTTTTCTATGATCTATATTTTACATGCCTATGGTTATAATAATGCTGAATGTTTTGGCATCACGATACTATACCGGGTATTTGAATTCTGGCTGCCGCTGTTAGCCGGCTTTTTTTCGTTTGCATGGAGAGGTAAACAATTATTTATCCGCCTGCTGCCTGCATTATCCATATTTATTTTAGGGCTTGTAAACATATTATCAGTAATAACACCCCCGATAGCTGAAAGAATAAAGTTTGTACACGCCTATGTGCCTTTAGCAATCATTCACCAAAGTAAGCTGATGGTATTATTTGTAGGCGTGGGCCTTTTAATAACCACTGCCTACCTGATAAGAGGATACAAAAATGCCTTCTATGTTGCGCTGCTTTTCTGTATTTTATCACTGGTAGGTAATATTATAAGAGCCTGGGACTATGAAGAAGCTACGGTATGCCTTATAGTGCTTTTATTATTGTTTACCGGCAGAAAAGAATATAGTATTAAAGCCAGCAGAAAATGGATGCGGATCGGTATGGTTACCGTAGTCCTTTTAATGATCATGATCTGTATACTGGGAGTGATCAGTTTTTATTTTATATCCAAAAGGCATTTTGGGATCGACTTTAACTGGCAGCAATCTATTGTGCATACGCTTAAAAATTTTTTCCTGTTGTATGATGATGACCTTAATCCGCATACTCCATTTGCAAAAGAGTTTATCGGTATTTGCAGAACCACAGGAGTATTGTCGTGGGGATTTTTCATTTTTGCCATTCTTAAACCCCGGCTGTTAAACCCCGATAATAAACCGGGGAATAGAGAAAAAGCGTTGTCGCTGCTAAAAACCTATGGCGACGCCACTGTTGATTATTTTAAAACTTATTTTGACAAGCAATTGTTTTTTTCTTCGGTAAACGAGGGATTTGTTTCGTACAAAACAGCTTCCGGTTTTGCGGTATGCCTCGAAGCACCGGTGTGCGAGCCGGATGATAAAATTGAAATATTGCAGGAATTTGAAGATTTCTGCAAACAGCAGGGATTGAAAACTATTTATTACCGCGTAGATGAAAACAGTCTGCATTGGTTCAGCGCCCTCAAAAAACAAAAAATATTTATAGGACAGGAAGCCATCCTCGATATATCAGTATTTGCACTTACAGGCCGCGATAAAAAATCATTACGTAACGGGCTGAACAGTCTTGAGAAAAAAAATTATACAACCGTATTGATAAAAGCTCCCCACAGCGATGTATTCATCAATGAACTGAAAGCCGTGTCTGATGAGTGGCTGGCGGAATTCGACAGAGAAGAAATGGTTTTTTCCCAGGGCATGTTCCTGGAGGATGAAATAAAACAACAGGATGTTATCGTTACCAAAGATGAGCTTGGTAAGGTAAAGGCTTTTTTAAATATTATGCCGGACTATGCGCCTGATGAATGCACGTACGACCTGATCAGGAAAACCACTGATGCTCCGGGTGGCTGCATGGATGCGCTTATTGTAAGCCTTATTGAATATGGCAGGACAAAAGGATATCAGTTCCTTAACCTGGGGCTGGTGCCTTTAACAGGCATAGAGGATCCGCAATCGCCGGCAGAACAGGTCATCCGCTTTGCATCAGAAAAGTTAAAACGATTTAAAAATTATCACAGCCTCCGTAATTTTAAAGAAAAGTATGCCAGTATATGGGCCAACAAATACCTGGTTTATGGCAAGGATTTTGATTTATTGCAACTACCTGCCATTCTGAATAAAATAATGAAACCGTGATTGATGAATAAATTTCTTATTGCCTTCTTCCTGTTATTTTCTATCGCCGCTAAAGCTCAAAACAGCGGCATGGTAAAAATCTTTAATACTTCAGATCACCAAAAACCGCTGCTGGTGTATTTTTCAGGCGACGGAGGATTTAACAGCTTCACAAATGCCCTGCTGGCTGACCTCTCAGGAAACGGTTATGATATAGTAGCCATCAATTCAAAATCCTATTTCTGGAGAAAGAAAACCCCGCAGCAAACGGCAGCCTTTATACAACCCTATTTACAGAAGTATTTACCCGATCATAAACTGCAATCTTTTGTGCTTATAGGATATTCTTTTGGCGCGGATGTAATGCCGTTTGTTTATAATAACCTGTCTACAGGTTTTGCAAAGTCTGGCACAAAGATTATTTTGCTGGCGCCTTCCCCTACAACCGATTTTGAAGTGCACATGCTGGATATGGCCGGCGGAAGCGGAAAGTATAATATGGATGTTGTGGCGGAGATCAATAAAATTAAAAACGTTCCTGTATATATGATCAGTAGCAGCAAAAGCGACTTTCCGGTTAATAATATCAAAAGCAAAAATATATGCAAGACCATTTTAAACGGCAGCTTTCATTTTGATAAGGACCCGAAAGTGGTGCTGCCTGTTATTTACAAATCGCTAAATTAGTTTGTCAGCTTTTATGCAGGCAGCTGTATATACAAATAATGAAATTTTTATTCACCATCGTTTTTTTAATATCACTTTACCAGTTTGCAAATGGCCAGTTTACAGATAGCACAACCATGCATGCCAGGCTAAACTCGGGTGGCAGCATTAACAAAACAAATGACGGGTCCAGCTACCTTTTAAATAATAACGCCCAGTTCAATATCAGGAAAAAAAGAACTTCCTTTAATTCGTCAGCCGGCTGGTTGTACGGCGAGTCGCCGGATAAACTAACCAACAACGATTTTGTGTTGAGCAGTACTATTAACTTATACAGGCACTTTGCTGATTTTTACTATTGGGGACTGATCAATTACACCAGCAGTTATTCGCTTAATATAAAAGGGCAGGGACAAATAGGGATCGGCGTGGCATATAATTTCTTCAATACCCCGAACATCTGGTTAAATGTGAGCAATGGTATTGTAGGTGAGCGCAGCAAAATAATTGAAGGAGACAGCGCAATTGTAACTTACCAAACCATTCGCAATTCTTTACGCATACAATTTCAATATAAAATGGGCGATCACTTTCTCTTCAGAACAAGCAATTTTTTCCAACCGTCCTTTCAATATATC
Organism: Niabella sp.; assembly: GCA_047606125.1. Lineage (GTDB taxonomy): Bacteria > Bacteroidota > Bacteroidia > Chitinophagales > Chitinophagaceae > Niabella. The sequence goes on from JASGEW010000130.1 coordinate 11,316, forward strand.
AGGGATCATATAATATCCAGCGACTCTGAACTGTCGTATAAATTATGGAAGGGCCTCAATCTGAATATGAAACTTACCTATA
>JASGEW010000131.1:0-71968 GCA_047606125.1 Niabella sp.
CCTGTCGCTCGAAGACATAAAATATCTGCTGGAATAAATGGGTATTTTACTCAGTAACCTGATTATATATACATATATACTAAATATTTCTATTCAGAAAGCATACATTGAAGCAGCTCCCTTCGCCTCTTTTGCCGATCTGCATTTCAGTTAATTAATATTTAACATAGTATTTAAGCAAGGGTACTCATTTCTGAACATATTAATTTATCTTGCAGCTAATTCATAACTCAAACGATTGATCCCTCTGCGCCAGATAAGCATAGGGATTTTTAATTATTAGTCATGAAAGTTACCTTTTTAAACCGTAATATTGTTTTATCCCATTGCAAAAGCAATGATGAATTGGTCAAATGGATGATGAAGAATGATTATGATCTGAATCATAAACAATCGCTGGCAACATTTATGGAAAGCTATGCTGACCGGAAAAAACTATTTGAAAATATATCCCTGAGCCATAATTCTATAGATTCGTTTGTAGATGATCTTATTGCCAACAGGATTATCAGCGTTGAAAAATAACCAAGTACAAATGAAAAAGATTTGCTTTTTTGGGTTTTTATATTTCACCAGCTCCGCTTATTTACAGGGACAGGCGCTTGAAATATACCGCCAGGATAGTTTCATAAGTTACAGGGGATTGAGTATTGTAGAAAACAATATCTGGATAAGTGGCAGTAAAGGCAGCGTGGGCAAATCAGCCAACGGCGGCAACACCTGGCAATGGTACACAGTAAAGGGGTACGAAAAGAATGAGTTCAGGGACATTGAGGCTTTTGACGACCGAACGGCTGTTGTCATGTCCATTTCCGCTCCCGCTTTTATATTAAAGACAACAGATGGCGGCAATACATGGAAAAAGGTTTATGAAAATGCCCACCCGTCGATGTTTTTAGATGCAATGGCTTTTAAAAATAATAAAGAAGGCATCGTAATCGGCGATCCGATCGAAAATAACATCTTCGTAGCTGAAACCAAAGACGGCGGCAATTCATGGAGTGAAACCAGCATACTGAAACTTCCCGCAGCCGGCGCGGGTGAGGTCTTTTTTGCTGCCAGCGGGTCGAATATTGTATTTGCAGGGAACAGGTATTATATAGTGAGCGGCGGGTTGTTGTCGCGCATTTTCTTCAACAAAAAAGCGATCCGGCTGCCCACTTTACAGGGGCAGCAAATGACGGGGGCAAACGGGCTGGCTATACAAAACAATACCATACTGGTTGCCGGCGGCGATTATCATAATTTACAGAGAACAGATAGTGTATTTTCCTACAGTACCGATGGGGGCGCTACCTGGCATTTACCCCGGGTAATGCCGGGAGGCTACAGGAGCAGTGTATGTTTTGCAGGAAAAGACACCGCCATTACCTGTGGCATCACCGGCATCGACATTAGCTATGATGCCGGAAAAACCTGGAAAAATATCAGTAAGGAAGGATTTAATACCTGCACATACAGCAAAGAACAACATTCAGTATTCTTTGCAGGTAATAATGGCAAGTTGGGGAAAATGCATTTATAGCATTCCCAACCTGCCAGATGGATGGCCCACAGGCGTTAGTGGTGCTTCTTATAAATTAGCCATATTAGGTTTCAAATATTTTTTACAGGGCTAAGATAGGCTTCCGCGCCGCAGTAAAACCAGGTAAAAACCACGGCCGGCATACGGGATTTTTCCCGTATCGGCATTTCATAGTAAATTGTAGGTTTGATTAAAATTTTTTTTAAAACAAATCCCAATTATTATGGCCACAAAAAAAGAATGGAAAACCGAATACTGCTTTACAAGAGAAAGCCTCGAAAAATTGCTGAAAGATAATCCAGATGCTAAAAACATCATCATCAGGCATTCGATTGTCATGAAACGCATTTCAAAAAATGTAACACTCCCGGCTTCTGAGATATTGGCCTGTGCAGATAACGGCAGCAAAAAAGCTGTGAAAGCTGCACAAACTGAATGTGTACCTGGCTGCCCCTATCCTCCCGGATGTAATTAATATATGGTTATAACTTGAACATTATTATTACGATATTAAACAATCTGGACATCATTGGTCCGTTCCTCGCAATAATCATTGTCTGTTTCAGGCTCAATAAATTAACGCCCGAGCTTAAAATGATATTGTTTTTTTGTGTTGTCCAGGTACTGTGCAATACCACTGCACAGGTATTCGCTTATTATAAAGCAAATAACTACTGGATATATAAAGTGAATACTATGCTATCTTTTATTTCCATATTGGTTTTATTTACCAGGTACTTACTTTTAGGCACTGCCCTGGCAAAGGGTGCTTTAGCAGGACTTTTTATTGCTATTAGCTTCACGCCCATATTCTTCGGAGATGGTATCGTTAGTTATAACAGCAACAGTGCAGCTCTAACAAGCATCGTGATTGTTTGTTATTGTCTTTATTATTTTTATATTAAGTTGATCCATTCATCACCCGAAGACAGCGCCCCCTCAACACCCGTCTTTTGGTGTGTGGTAGGGTTATTTACATATTATGCCGGAGCATTCTTTATATTTATATCCTACAAGTTGCTGATTGAGCAGGACGGAGGCGCATCTGTTGGAACGCTGTGGAGGTTCCATAACCTCCTGCTGTTCATTTGCAGCATGTATATTGGTTACGGCATATTATGCAAGCCTTATCAAAAGATATCATATTCATATTAGGTGCGTCGGTATTCCTTTTACTGATTACCTTATTCATTGTTGTGCTGCTGATGGCCTATAAAAAAAGAGATAAATCATATTTACTGGAACGAAAGGTGCTTCAGGAGGGCTTTAATACGCAATTACTACAGTCGCAGATAGAAGTGCAGGAACAAACTTTTCTGCAGATCGGTAAAGAATTACACGATAATGTGGGCCAGCTGTTAAGCACTTCAAGAATGCTGATCGGCCTGGCGGAAAGAAGTCTGAAAAAACCGCCGGATACCCTGCTTACGGCCAATGCCACACTCGGTAAAGCAATAAACGAACTGCGCACGCTGTCCAAATCCTTAGATAAAGAATGGCTGGAGCAATTCGACCTGGTTGAAAACCTGAGAACTGAGGTGGACAGAATTAATGCTGCCGATACTATTAATGCCTCACTAACGGTAGAAGGAACACCGGAACTTCCTTCATCAAAAAGGATCATCCTGTTCAGGATTGTACAGGAGGCCATTCAAAATGCCATTAAGCATGGCCAGTGCAATAATGTGAGCGTTGGCATACAAGCTTCCGGTGATCCCATTTTGATCTTAATAACAGACGATGGTAAAGGTTTTGATGTCTATGCAGCATCCAAAGGCATGGGGCTGGGAAATATGCAATACAGAACGAAGCTGCTCGGCGGAGAGATAAATTACGATTCTTCTTCAAAAGGCACTGCCATCACTATCCGTATACCGAAAAAGACAAACTAAACATGAAAACCAGAATAGGGTTGGTTGATGACCACCAGCTTTTTTTAAAATCTTTAAGCCTGATGCTGGAAAGCTTTAAGAACTATGAAGTTGTTGTAGAAGCATCCAACGGGAAAGATTTACAGGATAAACTAAAAGGGAAAAAAACATTGCCAGAAATGATGCTCATTGATGTAAATATGCCTGTTATGAATGGAATAGACACTGTTAAATGGCTGACCCAGCATTATCCGCAGATAAAGCCGGTGGCCTTATCGATGAATGCGGATGACAATGCGATTATTTCGATGTTTAAAGCAGGCTGCTGCGGCTATTTGCTTAAGGACACCCATCCTAATGAGCTGGAAAGAGCGCTGGATGAGATCAATAAAAAAGGATATTATAATGCAGACGCCGGCAATATAAATTTCAGGCGCATTTTAATGAAAGCCAATGAAAAAGAGGAATCGAACCTTACATCCAAAGAAATGATCTTTCTGCAGTACGCCTGTAGCGACCTGACCTATAAACAGATTGCTTCAGAAATGAACCTGAGCGAGCGCACTATTGACGGGTACCGGGAATCTCTTTTTAAAAAACTCAATGTGCAAAGCCGCGTAGGGCTTTGCCTGGAGGCCTTAAGAAAAGAACTTGTAAAATTATGATCATCAAACATTATATAATAAATTTACTATTTTCAACTTAAAATCACTTTTCCAATGGCTGCAAATGAAACACTTTCTGTAAGAAAACTGCCTTTTTACCTCTTCCTGGTTCTATTGGGCTTTTTATTATTTTATATTTTTGATTTTGTAAGAAGCAACCGAACGCACAGGGTACCCGATATTCCTACTTCGGCGAAACCCATACATGCCGATACGGCCAAAAAGTATATAGAGAACTATTTGACCGACCAGTCGCGGCTTGCCCCGGAATACAGGCTTACCACTAAAAACGGGGAAATACTGCGCGGTTTCTGGCTTTCTAAGAAAACATTGAACAGCATCGACAGCGCCATCTGTTCAAAAGACAAGTCGGCCAGTGTTGCCGGGTACAGCATCTATTTTGGCAAAGACGTGGACGGGAATAAAGCACAGGTGCTCAGTCTTATTGTACGGGGTGCATTGCCAGGCGTTAAAGATGCCGGCGGTAACTCCAGTATTGTTGATACCGGCGATAATTACGACACGATAGATCCATGCCCGACCCAATGCGGAGAAGCTGCATCGGCGTTAACTGTCATGGACACTACAAAGGCCAATTAGTATGTCTGCCCGGTTTTTAATATATCTTATCATTCTGCTTTTTATTTTTTTACTGGGGTTAACCCGGTATAAAAAACTAAGCGCACCTTTTAAACTAATCACCGTTTTTGTATTCCTGACATTTGTCAGCGAATCTTTAACGAGGTATTTTGCTAAAGAGTATAGAAACAGCTGCCCTGTATACCATATTTACACTCCCATTCAATATTTCTTTATTACTACTTTTTATGGTTTCTATTTAAAAAGAACAAGAAATATTTTGATGTGGTCCTGTGTTGTTTTTGTTATATTAACCTTTCTGAACACCTGTTTCTATCAGAATGCTTTAGCATATCCATCTAATATTGTCCTGGTATCAGATATTGTATATGTTTTTTGCGCTTTATTATTTTTCCGGCATGTACTTTCGGAGGTTAATGAAAAACCTTTATTAAAGCAGGAGTTATTTTGGTATAATACGTCTACATTATTTTTGTACACTTTTACCTTTTTGTGCTGGAGCTTCTATAACATACTTATTAAAAGCAAAAACGTGGAGGCGATATTAAATATAGTGTATATATTAGTGTTGCAATATTACATTATAACGGGTATCGCTATCTATTTAAACAGCCGGAGGCAAAGTCTGGTTAAGCATGGATAAGAATGTTTCAGAAATATATGTCTTTATTTTTACAGGTCTGCTCTTATTTGGTATCCTAACCAGCTTTATCGTTATTTTTATTGTTACCTATTATAAAAAACAGCAGCAGCACCTAAGAGAGAAACATTTGCTGCAGGCAAAGTTCAACGAGGAGTTGCTAAGCAGCAAAATTGAGATTCAGGAAAAAGCTTTTGAAGAGATAAGCCGCGAACTGCACGATAATGTGGGGCAGCAATTATCAGCAGCGGCTATTTATCTTAACCTGGTATCGATGGACCCCAGGAACGCCCATAATGAAAAACTGGATACCTGCCGCGAGATCATTTCAAACAGCCTGCAGGATTTAAGACATATTTCGCAAACATTGCTGGGAGAAAAAGTTACAACAGCCGGTATTATCGCCTCTGTACAACTGGAAATTTCAAAAATCAATAAGCTGGCCATCTGCAAAGCAACCCTGGAAACAGATGATTCGATCATCCAGTTAGACCCCCAAAAAGAGATCATCCTGTTCCGGATTATACAGGAAGCCATCAGCAACGCCACAAAACATGCGCCTGGCTGCAATATAAACATCCAAACCAAGCTGGAAGCAGATCAGTTCAATATAAAAATAGCAGATAATGGCAATGGATTTGCAATCCATACCGCCAACACCGGAATCGGCCTTTTGAATATGCGGAGCAGGGCACAAACTATCGGAGCAGGATTTAATTTAACCAGCGAACCGGGCAGGGGCACGCTGATCGAAATTAATTTACCGGTTAAGTAGTGATCTCAGTCAGTTTCCTTTTTACTTCTTTTACAGCATCGATATTAGTTGTATACCGGTCATTCTCTGTGTTATTCAAAAAAGCCGGCGGGAAATATGCCATCCCGCTTTTATGAAGTTCCCTTACAGAAGTATGAAATTCTTTGCACCCGGTTTGTTCGGCCAGTTGCTGAATATTATTAGCCCGCACACCGCTCCCGGGCATAATAACAATACGATCGCCGGCTGCTTTGTTCAGCGCCCCTATCAATTCAACTCCTTCAGGCGCTGTTAACTGCTGACCGCTGGTGAGTATGCGTTCGCAACCAATACCAGCCAATTGCTCCAATGCTTTAAAAGGATCCAGGCAGCGGTCAAACGCCCGGTGAAAAGTAACACCCAAGGGATAAACAGCCTCCACGATCTTTGCGGTCCGGCTTACATCTATATTGGCATCCCTGTTTAAAAAGCCAATCACAACGCCATCGCACCCCAGCTCTTTACATCTCAGCGCGTCCTGGAGCATACATTCGTACTCATCGTCCGTATAAAAAAAATCTCCGCCACGCACACGGATAATGGGGTAAATTTTCACATCAAAATATTCCCTGCATTTTCTTATTACACCATAAGACTGCGTAGTACCGCCTTCCATAAGATTGGCGCACAGCTCAATTCTGTCGGCGCCGCCAGCAACTGCATTTTTTGTAGATTCAAAATCGGGGGTGGCCACTTCTAATGTAAAAAAATCTTTCACCTTTTAAATTTAATATTCTTGTTAATAGCAAATTTTTAAATTTCTTTAACAGGTTTACTTAAACCAGCTTTTAGCAGCTATCAATTGCTCTGTTGTCTTGGTTTTTATTGCATAACTAAAGCCTTTATGTATAGCGTAGGCGCCTGTTACACCGTTTTTATTAACCGCTAAAAAAGCAACCTGGATCTTTTTAACATCATCGCCTTTTATTTTTACGATCCGCTCAATTACTTTCCGGCAGGCCAGTTCGGGGCCAAGGCCCTGCCTCATAAATTCCACCACGCTATGCGATCCTGCCACCCTGATCACATCCTCTCCCTGTCCTGTAGCGGTACAGGCGCCCACTTCACCGTCTACATAAAGGCCGGCTCCTATAATGGGGGAGTCTCCCACCCTGCCCCGCATCTTAAATCCCATACCGCTGGTAGTACAGCTGCCGCCCAAATGGCCATTGGCATCTAAAGCGACCATCCCGATCGTATCGTGGTTCCATTGCCCGTCAATTTGCGCGGGTGCAAACGGGCCATGGCCTCTGTTCTCTATATTTTCTCTATTGATCTGCGGCGCATATTCCGAAGTTTTCAACCATTGCTCATAGCTTTTTTTCGCATCCGGCGACAGTTCCTGCGGTTCCAGCGGAAAACCTTCGGCCACCGCAAACTGCTGAGCGCCTGCACCCACCAGCATCACATGCGGTGTTTTTTCCATTACCTTGCGCGCCACAGAAATAGGATGTTTGATCCTTTCAAGCGCTGCTACACTGCCACAATTAAACTGATGATCCATAATACTGGCATCGAGCGTAACAATCCCGTCTCTGTCCGGGTTCGCGCCCAGCCCCACGCAGCAGTTTATTTCGCTTTCCGTTACCATTACACCTCTTTCCACCGCATCCAGTGCGGCACCTCCTTTCCCCAGCACTTCCCAGGCTTCTTTGTTCGCTCTTAGCCCTGCATCCCAGGTAGCAATTACAACCGGCCGGGCAGCGCTTACAGCACTTTGAGAGAAAGCTTTTTTGTTTAAAGCACCGGCTACACCAGTTAAAGCGCCAAGCTGCAGGAAACGTTTACGATTCATCATAATAAAAAATTTTAAGAACCGAAAATATGATTTTCTGTTTAAGTTTTTCGATTTTAACGAATGCCCATTAATTTCACCCTGCACATTCCCAACAATTTCTTTACTTCGCTGTTATTGACCAAACATATTAAAGAATGAACATTGAAATAATATCAGGCAGCCCCCGAAAAGAAAGTTTAACGGTAAGGGCCGCTTATGCCGTTCAAAAATGGTTTCAAAAAAACACACAGCACCATACCGGTATTATTGATTGCCGGGAACATCAGCTGCCATGGATCGAAAAGGTATTTAATTCCATAGAAAATACTCCGGACGAATGGAAGCCGCTTTTTGAACGGGTTTTTAAAGCCGATGCTTTTATTTTTGTCACACCCGAATATAACGGCAGCTATTCACCATCCCTAAAAAACCTGGTGGATCATTTTCCCAAACAGCTTCACAAAACCTTGGGTATCGTTACTGCCTCTAATGGCAACCTGGGCGGTATGCGCGCCGCGCAGCAACTCATACTCCTGGGCGCCGGCTTATTTACAGTAACCTCTCCGCAATTACTGATTATTCCCGCCATCGATAAAAAACTGGATGAAAACGGGGAACTGATTGATCCTGCATTTGAAAAAAGCATCCATAATTTCGCATCGGAATATTTGTGGCTGGCAGAAAAGATCGCACAGAAATAATTTTTTCGCACAAAAAATAGTTGTGCCGCTGCAATCATGAAGGATCAGCTTTCAATTTTACACTTGCGGCACCCTTTTCAGTTCTCATGCACGAGACCTTAAACTTTACTATCTTTGCACACTTTACATTTTTCATCCGGAACAGGCTGCCAAAATGGCTTCAAAATCCGGATAGCATTGTTTTTGAAGATATAATAATTCTTTTAAAGCTTTAATTGTATTAATAATATATCATGTTCGGTTTTATATCAAAAATATTTGGCGGCAGCAAGTCGGAAAAAGATGCCAGGAAGCTGCAGCCAATAATAGAAAAAGTAAATAACTATTTCAGCCAATACCAGCCTTTGAGTAATGATGAGCTGCGCAATAAAACACAGGAGTTCAGACAACGCATTAAAGAGCACCTTAGTAAAATTGATGGCGAGATCAGCGAGCTGAACGCCCGGGCAGAAGCGCTATCGCATGACGCATTGCTGGAGAAAGACAGTATTTATAAACAAGTAGATGATCTTAAAAAAGACCGGGACAAAGAAATTGAGAAGATACTCGATGAGATAATGCCCGAAGCGTTCGCTGTTATAAAAGAAACCGCAAGAAGATTTAAGGAAAATACACAGATCGTTTCAAAAGCAACCGATCTGGACCGTGCACTGGCTGTAAAAGCAGATTATATTACTATCGACGGCGACAACGTCATTTATAATAATACCTGGACCGCCGCAGGAGGCAAGGTAACCTGGAATATGCTGCATTATGATGTACAGCTGATCGGGGGTGCTGTTTTACACAGCGGCAAGATTGCCGAAATGGCAACCGGTGAAGGTAAAACACTGGTTTCCACCCTGCCGGCCTATCTGAATGCGTTGGCAGGAGAAGGCGTGCATATTGTAACAGTGAACGATTACCTGGCTCGCCGCGACCAGGAATGGAACGGCCCTGTGTTTGAATGGTTAGGTTTGCGTGTGGACTGTATTGATAAGCACCAGCCCAACAGCCCTGCCAGAAGAAATGCTTACCTGGCCGACATTACTTATGGTACCAATAATGAATTTGGCTTCGACTATCTCCGTGACAATATGGTGCACACTGCCGATGAAATGGTGCAGCGCAAACATCATTTTGCGATGGTGGATGAGGTGGACAGTGTATTGATTGATGATGCACGTACGCCTTTGATCATCAGCGGGCCTGTTGAAAAAGGCGATGATCAGCAATACCATATTCATAAGCCCCGTGTACAGCAACTGTTTCAGGAACAGGAAAGAATTGTAAGGAATGCCTTAAATGAAGCAAAGAAACTAATCGACAAAGGCGAAGACGACCCTAAAACCGGGGGGCTTCATTTATTCCGCGCTTTCCGCGGCTTGCCTAAATACAATCCGCTGATCAAATACCTGAGCGAGCCGGGCATCAAAGTAAAACTGCAAAAAGCAGAGAATTATTACTTACAGGACCAGGAACGTAATATGCACATCATTGATGAAGAGTTATTATTCAGAATCGATGAAAAGAATAAATCAGTTGATCTTACAGAAAAAGGGTTAAGCACTATTACCAAATCCGGTGAAGACCCCGACTTTTTTGTATTGCCTGATATTGGCGTATCGCTTGCAGAAATTGAAAAAAGTGATATTGCTTCAGAAGATAAACTAAAACAGAAAGAACATATACTGAACGACTATTCTCAAAAAGCAGACAGGATCCACTCGGTGCAGCAGTTGTTAAAAGCTTATGCTTTGTTTGAAAAAGATGTGGAATATGTGATTATAGATGGCGCTATTAAGATCGTGGACGAACAGACAGGCCGTATCATGGAGGGCCGCCGTTACAGCGATGGGTTGCACCAGGCCCTGGAAGCAAAAGAAAATGTAAAGATCGAAGCAGCTACCCAGACATACGCTACTGTTACGCTGCAAAACTTCTTCCGTATGTACCATAAGCTGGCAGGTATGACGGGTACTGCCGAAACAGAAGCTGCAGAATTATGGAGCATCTATAAATTAGATGTGGTTACCATCCCTACCAACCTGCCTATCATCAGGGATGACAAGCAGGATCTTGTTTATAAAACCAAACGGGAAAAATATAAGGCAGTAATTGATGAAATCGAAGCATTAAGAAATGCAGGACGCCCGGTACTGGTAGGTACCACTTCGGTTGAAATAAGTGAACTGCTGGGCCGTATGCTGCAGCAGAAAAAGATCCCGCACAATGTATTGAACGCAAAACAGCATGCACGCGAGGCCAATGTGGTAGCAGAAGCCGGGTTGGCGGGAGCAGTGACTATTGCCACCAACATGGCAGGCCGTGGTACAGATATCAAATTGGGGCCGGGCGTTAAAGAAGCCGGTGGTCTGGCCATTATAGGTACCGAAAGGCATGAGAGCCGCCGGGTAGACAGGCAGCTGCGTGGCCGTGCGGGCCGGCAGGGTGACCCGGGCAGCTCCCAGTTTTATGTATCGCTGGAAGATGACCTGATGCGTATGTTCGGCAGCGAACGTATTGCGGGCATGATGGACAAACTTGGCTATAAAGAAGGCGATGTGATCCAGCACAGCATGATCAGTAACTCGATACAACGCGCTCAAAAAAAAGTGGAAGAAAATAATTTTGGTATCCGCAAAAGATTGCTGGAATATGACGATGTAATGAACAAGCAGCGTAATGCGATTTACGAAAAACGCAACCACGCATTATTCGGAGAGCGTTTATCCCTGGATATTGACAATGCCTTTTCTATTGTTGCCGAAAGCCTTGTATCATCCTTTAAAGAACAGGACGACTTCGAAGGCTTTAAGCTGGCATGTATTGTAAACTTCGGCATGGACACTACTATTACAGCAGATGAATTTAAAACGGTTGATGAAGGTAAACTAACCGACAAATTGTATACAGAAGCGATCCAGCGTTACAATCAGCATACAGAAAATGTAAGCCAGAGTGCTATTCCGGTGTTTAAAAATATACGTACCACACAAGGCAGCCATATAGAAAATGTAATTGTGCCATTTACTGATGGCCGCAAAGGCGTAAATGTTTTGGCGCCGCTGGATAAAACCATTGAAACAAATGGTAAGGTCTTAATTTCCAGTATGGAAAAATCCATTACCCTCGCCGCTATTGATGACGCCTGGAAAGAGCACTTACGTGCAATGGATGACTTAAAGCAGAGCGTACAGACAGCTTACCTGGAACAGAAAGATCCTTTGGTAATTTATAAAGTGGAAGCGTTCCAGATGTTTAACAACATGACCACCACTTTAAATAAAGACATTATTTCCTTCCTGACCCAGGCCAGCCTGCCGGAACAGCAGCAAAGCAATACGCAGATCAAAGAAGGCAGGCAGGAAAAAACAGATCTTAGTAAGTTAAGCGCCAATAAGGATCAGATCGATGCAGCGGGAGAAGATTATGCCGCTAACGGAAATGATTATTTCGATCCTTCGGCGCCTCCCGTAAAGCAGGAGCCTGTACGCGTAGGTCCTAAAGTAGGCCGTAACGATCCATGTCCGTGTGGCAGTGGCAAAAAATACAAAAACTGTCATGGCAAGTCCGAATAACTAATCAGATATTTTTTATAGCATAAAAACGGATGAATAAAGCATCCGTTTTTTTATTTACCTGCTTCGCATCTACCCGTGTATCAGTGACGAAAAATATTACCTACAGTACAGGATGGTTATATTTTATAAATACTTAAGTTTGATATAAATACCAGGTAGCGCTTTTCGCAAGGTGGTAATAAGATTTTTTGCCAGTTCCATATTTCAGCCAGGCACAGAAAGTGCTGTTAACCGGCATAACTGGATAAATTAAGGTTAGCGGGTTGCAGCCAGGTAATCAACAGGCATAAAGCATATTACAAATCATTTTATATTAACAGTATGGTTAAGATCAGGATAGTCAAAAATGATAGTCTCAGTAAGGTAGAACAGATTGCAACATCTGTCCGGCAAGCGATCAGCAACGGAACTTTTCAAAAAAATCAACAGTTGCCCTCCATTAATGAGTTTAGCCATAATTATAGCTTTGCAAGGGATACAGTTGAAAAAGCTTACGGGGCATTAAAGAAAGAGGGATTGATATCCTCTGTTAAAGGGAGAGGTTATTTTGTACTGAGCCGGTCAGGAAGACTCCTGAAAGTGTTACTGGTAATGAACAAGCTGTCTGCCTACAAAAAAATTGTATACAACAGCTTCATTAAAAAGCTGGGAAGCCGGGCTAAAGTTGACCTGCAGATCCACCACTATAATCTAAAATTACTAACAGAGATTATACAATCCAGCCTGGGCAAATACAACTATTTTGTAATCATGCCGCATTTTACCTACAATATAAAAGAAAAAGATATTGCAGAGGTGTTAAGCATGATCTCAAAAGACCAGCTAATAATACTGGACAAACAGATCAAAATATTAAAAGGAAGATGTACCGAGATATACCAGGACTTTGAGCATGATATCTATAAAGCGCTGCTATCAGCGGGCAGCTTCATGAAGAAGTATAGCAGCGTAGTGCTGATATTAAACGAAGAGGGTTTTCATCCGCGAGAGATTGTAAAGGGCGTAAAAAGATTTTGTAATGAAACAGGCAAGACCTTTCAGCTTACGTATAGTGCAGAGCACCTGGAGCTGCAGAAAAGGGCTCTTTATATAGAAACCTTAGAAACTGATCTGTCTTTATTAATTAAAAAATCAAGAGCGCAGGCCTGGAACCTGGGGCAGGAAATCGGGATTATTTCATTTAATGAAACCATATTAAAAGAGCTGCTAAACATTACTGTGGTTACAACAGATTTTCAAAATCTTGGTATCCAGGCAGCCAGCAGTATCCTGGAAGGAACGATCAATTGCGTTAAGAACCCGTTTTATATGATCAGGAGAGGTTCAATTTAATTACCCCAGGTTTCCCTGCCTGCAGGGGCAGGTCGCTTTTGACAAAAAACAATAAAAATTACATGGGGAAATATAATATCTCCCAAAATAGAAACCCGCAGCATTAATTGCGGGGTTTTAGCTATTTTGAGGTCCCGAGCGGATTCAAACCGCTGTGGAAGCTTTTGCAGAGCTCTGCCTGATCACTCGGCCACGGGACCTTTTCTTTGAAGGCTTGCAAAAATAGGATATTTTTGATAAATTTTCATACTTATAATCACTCTATTTTTATGAACAGGATAGCTGAAAGTGAATTAATACTTAATCATCGCGGGGCCATATATCACCTCGATCTGAGACCCGAGGAAATTGCCGGTACCATTGTAACAGTGGGCGATCCTGACCGTGTACAGGAATTTAGTAAGTATTTTGACACCATAGAAATAAAACGGCAACACCGCGAATTTGTGACACATACGGGTATTATAGGCGGAAAAAGATTAACAGTGCTTTCTTCAGGCATTGGCCCCGATAATATTGATATTGTAATGAATGAGCTGGATGCACTGGCCAATATTAATTTTGAAACAAGACAGATCAAAGACCACTTACACACTTTAAATATTATTCGTGTAGGTACATCCGGTTCTTTACAGGCTGATATTGATGTGGATCATTTTGTAGCATCCACCCACGGGTTAGGAGTCGATAACCTGCTTAACTTTTACCGCCACGAAGCCAATGATGAAGAATCGCAATTGCTGCAGGCATTTGTAACCCATGTGCAAATGCAGGGATATATCAGCGCCCCTTATATAACCGGGGCTTCTCCCACGCTGCTGAAACATTTTACCGAAGGTTTCCATCATGGCATCACCGTTACCTGCCCGGGTTTTTATGGACCGCAGGGCCGTGTTCTAAGACTGGGCATCAGCAATCCGCACCTGATAGACCGGCTTACGGATTTTAGTTTCGGCCAACATCGTATTACTAATTTTGAGATGGAGACTTCTGCCATTTTTGGTTTGGGCAAATTATTGGGACACCATTGCCTGGCGCTGAACGCAATTGTAGCCAACAGGATAAAAAAGGAGTTCAGCAAAGACAGTAAAGCTGCCATAGAAAACCTGATCAAAAAGTTTTTAGAAATTTTTGTTGCAGGTATTTAAACAATCACAAATAATTTTAAATAAGCAAAGCGGTACAGACAGAATATGCATTTTTACAAATACCAGGGAACAGGAAATGATTTTGTGATCGTAGATAACCGTGCTGTGAACCACAGCGCACTCACTAAAGATATTATTCATAAAATGTGTGATCGCCGGTTTGGGATAGGCGCCGATGGCTTTATGCTTTTAAATAATAAACCAGGATACGATTTTGAAATGGTGTATTATAATGCCGATGGCCGTGAAGGAACAATGTGTGGCAACGGCGGGCGTTGTATTGTGCGTTTTGCATACGATATCGGCATCCATAAACGCAGTTTTAAATTTTTAGCAGTTGACGGAGAGCACCTGGCGGTTGTGGGCGACGACAACTTAATATCATTAAAAATGAGCGATGTAAGCAGTATTGAAACGCATTGGGATCACAGTGTTTTAAATACCGGCTCGCCCCACTATGTAAAAAAAGTGAGCGGCCTAAGCGCGCTGGATGTATATAAAGAGGGCCGCAGCATACGATATAGCAAAGAATACAGACACGAGGGCATTAATATAAATTTTGTAGAGCCTGTTAATAATACACTGCTGAAAGTAAGAACTTATGAACGCGGAGTGGAGGATGAAACCTTTTCGTGCGGCACCGGTGTGACTGCTGCCGCGCTGGTTTTTTACCATAACGCAAACGGCTTTAATTCGGTAGACATAGAGGTGATCGGAGGCAGGCTTAATGTTTGCTATACCCGGCACGCAGACAACTCTTACTCCGATATATGGCTGAAGGGGCCTGCAAAAAAAGTTTATGAGGGAAATATTACACTATAAAGCGAAAACCTGTTTAAAATAATGATCACATCAATTAATTTGCGCGTATATGGCGTATTAGTGAATGATAAAAAGCAGGTATTGGTTAGTGATGAGCGGATTTACCATAATAACCTGGAAGTAACAAAATTTCCGGGTGGCGGTTTGGAACCTGGTGAAGGTACTATTGATTGTATTATAAGAGAATGCAGGGAAGAAATAGGTATTGATGTTGATGTGACCGACCACCTGTACACAACAGATTTTTTTCAGCGGTCGGCTTTTAATGATGCGCACCAGCTGATCTCTGTCTATTATTTAATTGCCCCCCGGGAGCCGCTGCATATTCACGTAAACAATGGAGCTGCCGTTTACCCCACAAACGTATCGGAGATCTTCCGGTTTATAGACTGGAATTATTTTAGCGAGGAAGTAATGACTTTACCTATCGATAAAATTGCTGCGCGCATGCTGAAGCAGCGGTATTAAGATTGGTAAAATGTGCAAAATCAGGAAAAGTTTATATATCCTTTCGTTTTTCCAACAGCTTGGAAGCAAGCCCCGGATCTGCTGTGTCCCCGTCTTCATCATGATCGCTGCTCACAAACTCATTTATATAAATATCATAAAGCACCATAATATAGCTGATAAGCAGCGGGCCAAATACCAAACCTACAAAACCAAAAAGACCTAAACCTACCAGCACCCCAAAAATAGTCACTACCGGGTGGGTATCGCCTATTCGTTTAAGCAAGGTAATGCGCGCTACATAATCCACATTACCTGTTACAATAATACTGTATAAGGTAAGTAATGTGGCGTTAAGGTTATCGCCGGTAGCATACATATATATAATTACAGGTACCCAAACGATCATGGTGCCCACCACGGGGAAAAAAGCGCATACACCTGTTAAAAACCCGTAAAGGCCCCAATCTTTTACACCAAATATAGCATAGCCAATGGTGGCAACAACTCCCTGTATGATCGAAATAAGCGGGATACCCAGGGCATTGGCAATAACCACTTTCTTTGTTTCATCGGACAGGATTTTGATATTACGTTTTTTTAAAGGAACAGATTTATTCAAATAACACTCTATTTCCCTGCCGTTACGCAGCATATAATACAACACAAAAAGCATAATGGTCAGATTGGAAACTATATTTAAAGTGCTGTTCAGTATTTTAGGCACAAAAGTGGTCAGCTTGTTTACTGCGTTGGATAAAGTATTTTCAGATATCAGGTTAAAGCCGATCTTTCTCTGGATGACGTCGATAGAATGCTTAGCTGAATTCAATATTTCGGTAGGGTTGGATAGCACATTGTTGATTTTGGGACTGATAAGTGTAACCGCAATAGAAATAGGTATACCAATGATAATTAAATAAAACAGGATAAATCCCAGGGCCGTCCAGCCTTTTTTCCATTTTTTATTATAAACAAATTTAAAGTACTGTGCCCTGCTGATGATGTATAAGGTAACAGCGCCGAGCAGTCCGGGTAAAAAGCCGATCAGCTCTTTTATCATCAAAAACATTAATCCCAGGAGAATGGTAAGCAGCAATATTTGCTTTATTCTTTCATTAAAAGTTTTTTGTGACATACAGAGCATTTAAATAAAGTTGATCAGAAACGTTTAATTCTTCATAAATATAGTTTGCTTTATTTACTTTTGAACAATAAGGCAGGAAAAGGGTGCATAATATATTCCCCCCTGGATCATAATATCCTTAGGGATCTGCTATTTGCGGCTTTGCATGAAAAAAAATATCAAAACCCGACAAATGTGATGTACCAGGGAAAATAACTTTAAAATTTTATGAGCAGTTTATTTGAACGGCATCAACATATTATTGAGCTGATAAAAAAAGAAGGGAATGTAAAAGTTACCGAACTGTGCAGCAGTTTAAATGTTTCATCTGTCACGATCAGGAAAGACCTGCAGCTGCTTGAAGATAAGCAGTTGCTATACCGCACGCACGGCGGCGCTACTTTAAGCAACCCCTATATCGCAGACAGACATGTTGATGAAAAGGTAGCCCTCCAGGCTTCGGAAAAACAAAGAATAGGTGAATATGCTTCCCGTCTTATTGAACCTAATGACTGCATCCTTATTGCATCGGGAACCACCGTACAGTTTTTTGCAAAAAATCTTATAGCTAAGGACAACCTTACAGTAGTAACCTCAGCTCTTAATGTTGCGCTCGAGTTAATGCATCATCAGAACGTAGAAGTAATACAGCTGGGCGGTTTAATGCGTAAAACATCAGCTTCGGTAACAGGAATATATGCTGAAAATATATTGCAGGATTTTTCGTGCAGTAAATTATTCCTGGGCGTGGACGGAATCGATCTGGATTTTGGGTTAACCACTTCTAATATGATGGAAGCCCTGCTGAATAAAAAAATGATACAGGCTTCTCAAAAGACAATTCTGCTTGCAGATTCCAGCAAATTCGGGAAGAGAGGTTTTGGAAAAATCTGTGGTTTGGACGATATTGAACAGATCATCACAGACAGCAACATCTCTGAGCATACTGTTGATACGCTCAGAAGCATGGGCGTAGAAGTTACTGTTGTATAAAACCGGAAATACTAATCCTTATTTACCGCCCGGTATTTAACAGGCGGCATACCGGTTACCTGCTTAAACCTTTTAGAAAAATAATACGGATCATCGAACCCCAGCGTTAACGCAATTTCCTTGATCGATTTATCGGTAAAGTCGAGCTGCTGGCATGCCTGCTGTATTTTCATCTGCATAAAATAATCCATGGGTGCGTACCCTGTTTTTTGTTTAAACAGGTTGGAGAAGCGCGATACTGAATAATTGGAATAGCTGCTGAGATCCTTTAATGTAAGCATATCCGTTACATGCTCCTGCATGTATAAAATCGCGTTGTCCACACAATCCGTTTTTGTATTTAATGTTACCGGGTGGTGGCGTGCATTAAATATAAACAAAGATAAAAACTGGGCAAGGCATAAATTGGCAAAAAGCAAATTATCCATGCTATAACCCAACTCCAGCGCTTTATACATTTTGTTAAACAGCGCGATCGCCTCGCCGTTATCTTTGGCATGCCGCGGCTCAAAATGCTCTTTTACCGTATGCTGCGCATTTAACTGCGGCAACCCGTTGCCACCAAAATGTACCCAGTAAATGCTCCAGGGATCATTATCATTGCTGGCATAAGCGTGCTCCTCGTTCTGGGGCAGCAGAAAAAACTCGTTAGGGCCAACATTATACCGCGCACCGTTCAATTCGAACATGCCATGGCCATCCACACAATAAAATAGAAAATTTTCATGCAAGCCATGCCTTCTTTTGGTAAAATGTCCTTTAGCCTTTGGGTAAAATCCTAAACTGGAAATGTAAAGTCCGTTGATAAGCGGATTATTAATTACGGCAGATCGCAATACAGGCCGGGGTATCTCAATACGTTGCCGGCCTACGCCATACCAGATATTTTTATGCGAACCCTGTTTTATATCTTCCATATTCATATAGCATTGCTACGAACGGTTAAAACGGAAACACTTACATCCATCATCTTTCGAACCGTATCGGCAATGCCCTCCGCATCATACCCGCATTCGCGGTGCAGCTCTTTTGGCGTTCCGTGCTCCACTACCCGATCCGGGATGCCCAGTATTTTTACCTCGTTTTTGTATCCATGCTGCGCCATAAATTCTAATACAGCGCTTCCAAAACCACCTGTCACCGTTCCGTCTTCTACAGTAATAATTTTTTCATATTTACCCAGCGCCTCATGCAACAACGTTTCATCAAGCGGTTTGGCAAAACGCATATCATAATGTGCGGCATCAATATCGGCTCTTTTCAGATCCCTTATTGCAGCAGCGGCAAAATTACCCGGGTGTCCGAAGGACAAAATGGCAACCCCTTTTCCGTCTTTCAGTTTTCTGCCTTTGCCTATTTCAATTTCATGCATAGTTGTTTGCCATTCAGGCATTACGCCTTCGCCGCGCGGGTACCGTATTACAAAAGGCAATATCGTAGTGTCCAGCTGTGCAGTATACATCAGGTTTCGCAATTCACTTTCGTTCATTGGCGAACTGATGATCATATTAGGAATACAACGGAAATAGGCAATATCGTAGCAGCCATGGTGCGTAGGTCCGTCGTCCCCCACAAGGCCCGCCCTGTCCAGGCAGAACACTACCGGTAGTTTCTGTATAGCCACATCATGCACCACCTGGTCGTAGGCACGCTGCATAAACGATGAATAAATATTACAATACACCCTTAACCCCTGTGTAGCCATTCCTGCGCTCAGCGTAGCAGCATGTTGCTCACAAATGCCTACGTCAAAAGCTCTGTCCGGCATTTCATCCATCATAAACTTCAGGGAAGAGCCCGATGGCATTGCCGGGGTAATACCTATTATCTTATCATTTTGCCTGGCCAGTTCAATAATGGTTTTTCCAAAAACATCCTGGTACTTAGGTGGTTGCGGAACATCAAATTTTTTCTTATAGATCTCTCCTGTTACCTTATCAAAAAGGCCGGGCGCATGCCACCTGGTCTGATCTTTTTCAGCCAGGGCATATCCCTTTCCTTTAGTAGTAATGATATGTAATAATTTTGGACCCGGTATGTCTTTAAGATCATTTAAAGTATCTACCAGCTTGCTGATATTGTGGCCGTCGATAGGGCCAAAATATCTGAGCTTCAGCGCTTCAAACAAATTGGCGCTGCTGCTAACCATTCCCTTTATACCTTCGGCAAGCTTATGCGCCATCGCGCGGCTGAATCGCTTTCCCACCGGCAGCTTGCCTAAAGCTTTCCAGACATCGTCCTTAAACCTATTGTAAGTTGGGGAAATCGTTATATCAGTAAGATATTCCTTAAGCGCCCCCACATTGGGATCGATGCCGATGCCGTTGTCATTTAAGATAATGAGCATATCGGTATTAGCTACGCCTGCATGGTTCATCCCCTCAAAGGCCATACCTGCAGTCATGGAACCATCCCCTATAATGGCCACTACCTTTCTGTCGGCCTCTCCTTTATATTTTGCAGCCATAGCCATTCCTAAAGCCGCCGAAATAGAAGTGGATGAATGCCCTACCCCAAAAGTATCATATTCACTTTCTGAGCGTTTGGGAAACCCGCTGATGCCTTTGTATTTCCGGTTGGTCTCAAAATGATCGCGCCTGCCGGTAATGATCTTATGACCATACGCCTGATGCCCTACATCCCAAACCAATTGATCATAAGGGGTGTTGTATACATAATGTAAAGCTGTGGTCAGTTCTATTACGCCCAAACTCGCGGCAAAATGCCCCCCATGCACACTCACTACATCAATAATATATTGCCTGAGCTCCTCGCAAAACTCATGCAACTTTTCCAAAGGAATTTTTTTTAAATCCTCTGGCTGATTAACTGATTGTAATAACGGACCGGGCGTGATAGTCATTTTAAGGAAAAATTATCACGCAAAAATAAGAATTTTACCTATAGCTTTACCCATATATAGCTGAGGGAAAGGAAATATCCTGTCCTTTAATCCGTCAAAAAAAGGGTAATCACTATAAAATTCACCACTTATAATTTAAGGTTTTTCACTCGGTTTTAATTATATAGATTTGAAATATGTTGAAGGGGAAAAAACTTTACTGGGTTTGCCAGTTAGCCGGCTGGAGCGCTTTTGTTTTATGGATTATTTTCGGGGCATGGTCAATGGACAGGCTTAACTCGCCTGAAGAGCGTTTAATAACCATACAAAGAGGTATAGGATTTGGCATTATTGGTCTTATTATGACACATTGTCTCAGGATTATCCTGATTAAATTAAATGTTTTTTCTAAAAATATCTCACGCCAGATATGGATGTTCATCATTTCAACGCTGATCATTTCTTTTGTAACCGGGGTTATTGAATTTTACATTTACAACTGGCTGAAGCTGATGGTTAAAAGCGAAAAGTTCATTACTTCCAGGTCTTTACTGCTCATTTTTTTGAACAACGCACTGGCATGGTTCACTTATTTTTCTACCTGGAGTGCGATCTACTTTATTTACCACTATGTAACCACCTCTCAAAAAGAACAGATCGATACCTTAAAGCTTAAATCACATATAAAAGAGCTGGAGCTGAAAACCATAAAAACACATATTAACCCTCACTTTATTTTTAACTCCCTGAATGGTATAAGAGCAATGGTAGATGAAGATCCCCAGCGGGCCAGGACAGCCATAACTGAGCTAAGTAATATTTTGCGCAGCAGCATCAATATAGATAAATCGGAAATGATCCCCCTTTCCGATGAGCTGAAAATTATTAAGGATTACCTTGCATTGGAGGAGATGCGCTTTGAAAACCGGCTGCATATTGAATATGATATCAGCGAAAATGCAGGCCAGCAGCAGGTTCCGCCCATGATGTGGCAAATGATGGTTGAAAATGCGATTAAACATGGCATCAGCCAGGAAATAAACGGTGGTACGGTAAAGCTGATGGCTCACATGAACGGGCCTTACCTGAATTTATCTGTTGAAAATACGGGTAAACTTAAACCACAACAAAAAGACGGGGGATTTGGCATCAGGAGCATCCGGGAAAGACTGCAACTGATATATGGAGATAATGCATCCTTCAACATACTGCAATCTGCCCCGCAGGTGGTAAATGCAAAACTGGAATTACCCATTGAATTCTAAAATATAAATGATGAGAACGCTTATTATTGATGATGAAAGACTGGCACGCAAAGAGCTGACTAAAATGCTGGAACCATTTTCAGAAATAGAAATCATAGGCGAAGCTGCAAATGCGGATGAAGCGATTGAATACATAAATACCCTGCAACCGGATCTTATTTTTCTGGACATCCAGATGCCCGGTCAAAGCGGATTTGAAATGCTGTCGGAACTGGACGCCGCACCTAAAGTTATCTTCACTACCGCTTTTGACGAATATGCCCTAAAAGCCTTTGAAGTAAATGCACTCGATTATTTGTTAAAACCTATTGAACCCTCTCGCCTGGAAGCGGCAATAAAAAAGATAAATATTACTGCAGAAAAAGAAAACCAGGCAGAATATCCAAACAACAATACGGAGCTGCTTACCGAAAACAGCCAGGTGTTTGTAAAAGATGGCGACCGATGCTGGTTTATTAAGCTAAGTGAAGTGCGTTTATTTGAAAGTGTGGGCAACTACGCAAAAGTTTTTTTTAACGGGCATAAGCCATTAATTTTAAAATCACTTAACGCATTGGAAGAACGATTGGACCCCAAAACATTTTTCCGGGCTAACCGCAAGCATATTGTTAACCTGCGCATGGTTGAAAAAATTGAACCCTATTTTAATAACGGCCTGTTAATAGAATTAAAAGGCGGTGAAAAAATTGAAGTAAGCCGCAGGCAGACCGTAAAGTTCAAAGAAAAAATGAGTTTTTAATTGAATACCTTTTATCATCAATAAAAAATATGGTTATCAAAAGAATAATACTATACAGTGGTATCCTTTTAAGCGGATCGCCTTTATGCGCTCAAAAAAATACCGGCATTCATGCAGACGATGTGTCAAGAGTGATGAATACGCTGGCTGCAGACGATATGAAAGGGCGAAAAACGTACAGCCCGGAAATTGATAAGGCGGCTGCGTTTATTGCAGCTGAGTTTAAAGCTGCAGGACTCGAACCCTTATCGGGCAATAGCTATCTTCAAAAATTTTACATGGTTCATGCAGAACAGCAATCCCTTACGGCCAAAGCCAATGGCACAGAAATCGATCCAAAGAATATAGTGTTGGTCACCGCCGAACCGGAGACCAGTATAAATGGCACAGCGGATTATACCATTGAAAAAATTAAAGAAGGAGAGAATCTTTATTCAAAAGCGATGCAGGCATTACAAAACAAAAAGAACACTATTGTTATTATTGACAAAAGTTTTTCAGACAGGTTTTCAAGACTGGCATCGCTTAAACGCAATTTTTTTAAAACAGGGGCCAACGTGCTGTTTATTTTGGGCGATACCGATCTGAAGGATTTTTCATTAACGGCGAAACATACGGTCAAAGAAAATAAATTATCAAATGTAGCCGGGTTATTGCCGGGTAAAAAACTAAAAAATGAGTTCGTTATTTTTTCCGGGCATTATGATCATTTGGGAATCGGAACTCCAGACAATGGCGATAGCATTTATAACGGCGCTAACGATGATGCATCGGGCACAACTGCTGTTATAGAACTTGCAAAATACTACAAAGCGAAAGGCAACAACGAGCGATCCATCATTTTTGCAGCTTTTACTGCAGAAGAAGTGGGCGGCTTTGGCTCACAATATTTCAGCAAACAGCTGGCACCTGAAAAAGTAGTGGCGATGTTCAATATCGAAATGATTGGTACGGATAGCAAATGGGGGAAGAATTCGGCTTATATAACCGGCTATGAAAAAACCAGCATGGGCGATATTCTTCAAAAGAATTTAAAGGGCAGCGGCTTTAGCTTTTACCCTGATCCCTATCCTGATCAGCAATTGTTCTATCGTTCGGATAATGCCACACTTGCCCGGTTAGGTGTTCCGGCGCATACCATTTCCACGTCAAAAATGGATAATGAGCCCAATTATCATAAAGCCAGTGACGAAGTAAAAACACTTGATCTTAACAATATGACCGAAATCATCAAATCAATTGCCATCAGCGCTCAAAGCATTATATCGGGTAAGGATACACCAACAAGAGTAAATACTGAAGCGCTAAAATGATGCAGCACTGAGCCTCCCTTATTCTTATTAGACATCAAAAAATAAAGGATAAACCAGGTGTATGCTTTTTTTCATTCCCTTCCTGCGCCGACATGGTATTCATTTTTATTTGGGCCAATTCATCATTCATCCTGTTAATTGAAGTTCTGGCAAAGAAGCCTGTAATTATATCCAGATCGTTATGCTTATGGCTCATTTTCAAAGCATCTACATAGTCTTGCTTTTGTTCTGCCTGAACAATAACAATAGGGTGATGAAATTTTGATAAAATAAAATTTGACAAAAGTCTTCCTAACCGTCCATTCCCATCAGGAAAGGGATGCAGATAAATAAGATATTTATGAAACTTAGCGGCTATCTCAATAGGATGGATGCTTTTTCTGTTAATAGCTTCCTGTGTTTGCTCCATTAAATCCGGTATCTGCGCAATACTAATTTCGTGGTCAGGAAAAATAGTATCTCCTGCCGCCATTTGAGTAGTGGTATATGCTCCGGGGTCGTACCCTTTTGTATAGTGGATCGTATTTTTTGTAAGAATTTTATGAGTAGATATTAATAAATCCTCTGAGAAGGGTACGGTAAGATCAGCAAATAAAAATTCATACGCGTTAAAATGATCTAAAATTTCAAACGCTTCCAGCATAGACTTGTCATGTAATTTTAACTTCAGTCCATGCTCTTTTAATTCTTTGGTATCATTAACAGAAAAACTGTTTCCCTCAATAGCACAGGAATGTGCTGAGAACAGGATCTCATTATACTCGAACAGGTTCTCCCTTGAAAATCTTTTTTCTACTGCGATAGTATAGGTTTGCAAAACACTATCGTATTCTTCTAAAATCTGCTTTATGGAAATAGACCGCTCCATAGTATAAATTTAGGGCAGTTATTTCAATTTATTAAGAATAAGAAGATGAATTTTGTTTCGACTTCCTTACCGGCTATTCACTTTTATGCAATGCTTTTCTTACTGCCGGGGCTATTTTATCACCAAAAATTTCAATAGATCTCATCATCCTGTCGTGCGAAGGAGCGCCTACATCCATGTGGGCAGAAAAACGGGTTAACCCGAATAAATCATGCAATTCAAGAATTTTTTCTATAGCCTCGTTTGCATCACCAATGATCAGATGTCCCCCTTTGCCCCGGCCCCGATCAAACTGAACCCGCTGATACGGCGGCCAGCCACGCGAACGCCCTACCCTGTCCATTTGAGCTGAATAAACAGGATAATAATATTCGCTGACGGCTTTGCTATCTGCTCCAAAAAAAGCGTGTACATGCACGCCTACTTCAAATAGGTTCATATCATGCCCGGACTGCTGATAGATCGCTTTGTTATATTCAAATAAAGGCTTGAACTGTACCGGGTCACCTCCAATAATAGCAAACATTACCGGTAATCCCAGGGAAGCTGCACGCACTACCGATTCGGGGGTGCCGCCAACTGCCACCCAAATTTTTAAGCGGCCATGCAGGGCACGGGGCAATACTGTCTGGTTTTTCAGCTCCGGTCTGAATTTACCTTTCCATGAAACAGTATCCTGGTTATTGATCTGTAATAACAATCTTAATTTCTCATCAAATAAAGCATCATAGTCTTTCAGATCCTGCCCGTAAAGCGGGAAAGATTCTATGAAACTTCCCCGCCCTGCCATCAGTTCGGCCCTTCCGTTTGAAAGCAGGTCGATCGTTGCAAAGCTTTGATATAATTTCACCGGATCGGCAGAGCTCAATACCGATACCGCACTGCCTAATTTAATATTTTTAGTAACTGTTGAGGCGGCTGCCAGTACGATCTCAGGAGCAGAAACTGCATAATCGGGCCGGTGATGCTCTCCTATTCCATAAAAATCCAGCCCCACCTCATCCATAAGCTTTATTTCTTCAATAATTTCCTGCAGGCGTTGCTGTGCTGGTTGTGGTTTGCCGTTTGCATCTATTTGCACATCGCCAAACATGCCTATACCTAACTCCATTGTCTGAACCTTGATTTAAATATTGACTTTTGCAGAAGAAGCATGAATAGCCTGGCTCATTTCGGCAATAAGGGATGCATCTTTTTCAATTGCATTTCCGATCACGATCACATCGGCGCCGGCCTTACAATTAAGATACGCTTTTTCAGGATCGGTAATGCCGCCTCCAACAATCACAGGCACTTCCACATTTTCTGAAACTGCCTTTATCATACTTTCTGTGATCGGAATTTTAGCACCGCTGCCGGCATCCATATAAATCAGCTTCATACCCAGCATTTCGCCGGCAAGGGCTGTACAGATCGCTATTTCATTTTTATTGGAAGGAACAGGTGTGGCATTGCTGATATAGGAAACAGTTGTGGGAGCGCCTCCGTCCACCACAATATACCCGGTAGGAATGATCTCCAAACCACTCTTTTTTACAAAGGGGGCCGAAACAACATGTTGCCCGATCAGGAGTTCAGGATTTCTGCCCGAAATAAGCGAAAGGTATAAAAGCGCATCCGCATATTTTGATATCTGCGAAGGGCTTCCCGGAAATAAGATTACAGGAATATCGCAATTCGCTTTTATTTGCTGTACAAAATTATCCAGGTGGTTGGAAATCACCAGGCTCCCGCCAACAAAGAAATAATCCACCTTAGCTTTTTGAGACAGCTGTATCAACGTGTCAAGTGAAGATGAGGTAATATCATCGGGATCGATCAATACCACAAAAGATTTCTGTGCATCCTTCTTCTTTTCAACTAAGGAATTATAAATGTTCATCTTCATCAGATATAGGCCGGTTTCTGCAAAAATGCAAAAAGTTTTTGAAAAAACAGCAATTATTAATATCCCATCTTATTCGTAAATTTAATCTGCTGCAGTATATATTCTATTTGTCTTAAATTCATTTCGTTAACACTTATACATATAAAAATATCGCATCCGGGGATTTGGAAACTGCCTAATGTCGATGATAGTTTTTATCTTGCTCAAAAATGCTGATGTGCCGTATAATATTTTTTATTTTCTTATTATCGCCGCTATATACCCGGGCACAGATAAACGGCCCGGATTATAAAAGCAATAAACAGATTATTGCACAAAATGGCGCAGTGGTTTGTGCCCATCCGCTTGCCGGTAAGGCTGGCTTACTGATGCTGAAGAAAGGCGGCAATGCGGTTGACGCGGCTATTGCTACCCAATGGGCGTTGGCGGTAGTATATCCAGGCGCCGGAAACATTGGCGGCGGGGGTTTTATGGTAGCCACTTTTAAAGATCAGAAGCCCGTTGCCCTCGATTACAGGGAAATGGCGCCGGCAGCGGCTTTTAAAGATATGTATCTTGATGAGCAGGGCAATGCAATAAGCGATAAAAGTCTTAACGGGCATTTATCCTGCGGGGTGCCCGGCACAGTTGCCGGTTTATTTGCCGCACACCAATATGCAAAGCTGCCTATGCAAACTTTGATTGCCCCTGCTATTGAACTGGCCGAAAAAGGCTTTGCCATTACAGCAGCCGAAGCTTCACAGCTTAATAATGCCCGGCAGGCTTTCGGGCAATATAATACCATAAAACCGGTTTTTATAAAGGACTGGCCTTGGAAAGCAGGTGATATACTGGTGCAAAAAGAGCTTGCCGGCACATTGAAAAGAATAAGCGATAAGGGACAGGCCGGATTTTATGAAGGTGAAACAGCAGAAATGATCGTTGCGGAAATGCAGAGAGGAAAAGGACTGATCACCCTGAATGATCTTAAAAACTACACCGCAAAATACAGGGAGCCGCTTACTTTTAAATATGAGGGATATGAAATTATAGGCATGCCCATGCCCAGCAGTGGCGGACTGCTGCTGAACCAGATGCTGAAAATGATTGAACCGTACCAGGTTGCAAAAATGGGTTTCCAGACTCCTGCATCGGTACAATTAATGACAGAAGCCGAAAGGAGAGCTTATGCAGACAGGGCTAAATACATGGGAGATCCTGATTTTGCAAAAGTTCCGGTAGCGGAATTAAGAAGCGGGCGCTATTTAATGGGTCGCATGAAAAATTATGAACCCGGTAAGGCGGGAAACAGCAGGGAAACCACAGAAGGGATAATACCAGGCTACGAAAGTGAAGAAACCACCCATTTAAGTGTAATTGATAAGGAAGGCAATGCCGTTTCCGTCACAACAACTTTAAATAATGTTTATGGCAGCAAAACGGTGGTAGCCGGTGCAGGATTTTTACTGAATGATGAAATGGATGATTTCAGCGCAAAACCCGGCTCGCCCAATTTATTCGGCGCGGTGGGCGGAAAAGCCAATGCTATTGAACCCGGCAAAAGAATGCTTAGTTCTATGGCTCCCACTATCATTTCAAAAAACAACCGGCCCTATTTAGTAGTGGGCACCCCGGGCGGCACCACTATTCCCACGTCGGTATTTCAGACTATTGTCAATATCATTGATTTTAATATGACCACAGCTGAGGCCGTAAACAAGCCAAAATTTCATCATCAATGGCTGCCCGATGAGGTTTTTATCGAAAAAGGATTTTCACAAAGCACCGCCAACGCGCTCCTGAAAATGGGATATAAATTAAGTGAGCGCCGGCAAATCGGGCGTACCGAAGTAATAAAAGTACTGCCTGATGGAAGATTTGATGCAGTGGCCGATATAAGAGGCGATGACAGCGCCGAAGGATATTAAGCTCAGGCAGTCTTACTCAATTACAAATAAATTATTTTTAAGCACAACATGAAAGCCTTCGGTACTATAGGATTATTATTTCTTTCCAATTCATTTATGACCTTAGCCTGGTACGGACACTTAAAGTTTTTCGGGAAAGGCAGCGCTCATGCCGCCACTCCTGTATGGATCATTATTTTGATCAGCTGGGGTATTGCTTTTTTTGAATATTGTTTCCAGGTACCGGCCAACAGGATGGGCTCATCTGAAACCGGCGGGCCTTTTTCCCTGGTTCAGCTGAAAGTGATCCAGGAGGTGATTACGCTGGTGGTATTCGTTATCTTTTCAAAACTGGCTTTTCATAACCTGCAGCTTTCTGTTAACCATTTTATAGGCTTTATGCTATTGATCGCCGCAGTGTATTTTATTTTTAAAGGTTAAACACACTTTATTCCGGCCTGATTTTTAGCGGCACGGCCAATACCCCGAATTCGCCTTTTAAATCTGCCCCCTGAATGATAACAATATAACCGTGTCCTTTAGTTTCGGATGTATAAAACGAAATATTTGCGGCCCCGTTTTTATCACTGATCACATTCGGGTTCCAGTACACGGTTTGCCTCAGGTCAGGAAAAGCAGTTTCTTCGTTTGCAGAGGTATACCGGGGGCTGTAAAATTGTTTTCCTATAAAAGGCGCAACAGGCTTTAGCAAATACATGCCGGGCACTTTCTTTAAAAAGGGCCCTACCCCGCCGTGCGTAGTAATTTCTATAAAGGAAATATCCCTGGTAGCTGCACTATAATTCATTTGTTCCCCGGCTTCCAAATAACGCGATTTATAGCTGCTGTTATACCTGGGATTGTTCATGATCTCAATCCCTTTTATATCTTCAGCGGTGTAATACTGTAAATATCCATTGAGGAATTGCAAATAATCATCGCTCATGGATGTCGTTGAATGATAGTAGAAGTCCAGATCCATCCCGTCAAAAATAAACCGCACCTTGTTGCTGTTAATAAAGTATTCCAGCCGCTGGCTTTTGGGCAAAGTACCTTCCCTGAAGCCCGGCACTTTTTCCTTCAAAACATCAAGAAGTGTTTTTTTAGGAGTTTTCTCTAAAACAGCCTGTGATATGGTTTGATCCGCCCCGTCGTTCAGATTTTGAGACCCAGGTATACGGGCCTTTGCAGTTACCACTACTTCTTCCAGCATACGACCATCGCGCCTTATTTGCTCCAAAAGCCTGGCACGCATATCAATCGATCGTTTAGCTGCCGTATCAAAAACAATGCTGTTCTCATCATACATTTCTCTGGGTGCAGGAATAGGGGCGTAATTTTTATCAAATACATTTATACCTACACCAAACGATTTATTATTTTTATTGACCGCCTTGATCATGGTGCTAACAGTATCTGTAACAAACAAAGGGAAACCGGAAAAAGTAAAAATGCCGTTCCTGTTAGTAGTGGTATCTCCAAAAAATATACCCTTACCATCTCGCCCGAATATAGTAACCTTAGTATTGGCTAATGGTTTATTAAGCAAATTAGTAGCCTTACCGCTTATTTCAAATCCCTTTTCATAAGCAAATTCTCTGGTTATATTTTCAAAATCATATTTTACCCAGCCCTGTGTTAGCATTAATGCATTGATGGCCTCACCCACAGGATTTTTTATATAATAATACGGATCTTCAACAGCGCCTTTTAAGTCGGAACTTAAAAGCATATAGCTGACAATATTGTCTTTCCCTTGTGAAAGCTGAACCTGGCTGGTATCAATTACCGAAACCGAAAAACTGCCCATGACCTGCTGGCCCGCACTGTTTTTTACTGACAGATTGAGCATTACGCTGTCTTTATTCAGGTATACTGCTTTATTGGGTGTTAAAGCTAATCCCAGCACATCGTTATGCCATATAAAAACGGCTCTTTCATTTATGGGTATTTGTTCATCATTGTAAAGGGTGATTCTGGCCACCCCGCTGGGAAAGTCCTTAGTGGCTAATTTCACACAGTAGTTTTCCTTATTTTGTAGTTTGGCAGTTGCATAATAACCACCCCTTACAGAACCTGTAATATAAACAATAGACCTGGCCATGCCCGGCGTTACATGCACATTTACAATAATACTGTCGGCACTATCGTTGTACAGTACCTGCAGCATGCTCGCCGATGGTTCAACTACCGGTAATTGATAAGCCGCTCCATTATTAAGATAAGCTGTGTAAGTTTCGTTTGCTGCAGGCAGCATCCATACAACACCCATACCCTTGTGCACCGATGCAAAAGAACAAACAGCACTGCCTTTACTGTCTTTTATCACTCCTTTTACATCAGCCCCGCGTCCATATATATCTACCGCTTTAAAACCAACAGCCTGCTTTATGCCAGCCACAAAACTGCCTCCTTCCGGTAAGAACTGAAGGTCCAGCGCCTGGCTTTTATAGGGTACAGGTATTTGCAGTTGCAGGTTTTTATTGCTTATCTCCAGCCGAGTATTGCCAGGTGATGCATTTTTCAATAAAGTGTCAATATAAATGTTGCCGGAAGCATCGGTTACCATTCGCTTTCTAAACAGAACTTTATTTTTACTGATAAGCTGAACATTTACTTTATCGTTAGCTAACGGCCTCCGGCCTTCTGATTTTAAAGCAATGGCTGCCGATAGTCTGTTATTGGCAAAGCTCATATTATTAAGGGTTGCTCTCCAAAGCCCGGCAGAGGGGTCAATAATTTTAAAATCAGTTTCAAAAAATAAAGAATCCCCGAAATTTCTCATACGGTTCGTATAGGCCCTCAGGGTGTATATACCCTGCGAAAATAATTTATCAGTAAGGGTAATATTACTGTAGAACATACCAAACTGGCTCATAATACTAATGCGCTTTGCCAGCTCACCTTTAGCATCAATCAACTCAACATACACAATACGGCTGCTGTCATTAGGGATCAGCAAACCAGCTGTTACCATATAGCCCTTCAGCCACAGCGTATCATTCAAATTATATTGCGGCCTGTCGTGATCAATAAATATCTTTTCGCGGCCATCGTAAATATTGATGCTGTCGCGGCTTCTTACTCGTTGCTGAAAAACTTCAAACTGTGCATGGACTGCTGTGCCCAGAATAATAAAACAGATTAGAACAAGGCTTCGAAACATACGAATGGGGTTGAAGTAAAGGGAACTTATAACATTATAATTATTTTTATCTGACGCTATTTTTCACTTAACCGTTGCGTATATAGTCAAAATAATTCATTTTTATGAGATCAAAATGCAGCATACCCAACCGATAGCTTCTGCTGGAATAAAGTTCACTCCAGACAGAGCCGGTTATACAGGTTTTTATTGAAAATAATATTTTAGTTCTTTAGCGGCTGCAATAAATTCTTCCCAAACATTTTTAATAATCTGTTCTGCCGATGGCAAATCGCTGATCAGCGCGCTCACCTGCCCTATTTCCAGTTTACCTTCCGCCAGGTCGCCTTCAAACATGCCTTTTTTGGCGCGGCCTTTTCCTAATAAAGCAGCCAGTTTTTCAACAGGTTCGCCGCGAAGCGCTGCACCGGCAATCATGTTATAAAAATCATTTTTTAACAGCCGTACCGGCGTTAGCTGTTTCAGTGCAAGTTGCGTATCGCCCTCTTTCGCATTGATTACCGCATTTTTAAAATTGATATGCGACGATGCTTCCTTACAGGCAACAAAACGGCTGCCCATTTGAACCGCCTGGGCGCCCAGTGCAAAAGCTGCCAGCATTTGTCGCCCTGTTGCAATGCCTCCGGCCGCAATTACAGGTATATCAACCGCATCAGCCACTAAAGGGATCAATACCATTGTTGTGGTTTCTTCCCGCCCGTTATGCCCACCTGCTTCAAAACCTTCGGCTACTACCGCGTCGCAACCTGCCTGACGGGCCTTAACGGCAAACCTGCTGCTGCTTACTACATGCACTACAATAAGGCCGGCATCTTTAAAAATCTTTGTCCATGTTTCCGGGTTTCCCGCGCTTGTAAATACCACAGGCACTTTCTCATCAATGATTATTTTAACCTGTTTCTCTATATCATGGTATAGCAAAGGCAGATTTACTGCAAAAGGTTTTGCAGTTGCCGTTTTACATTTTTGAATATGTACTTTTAAAACATCGGGCGACATAGAGCCTGCGCCTATTATACCCAAACCACCCGCATTACTTACGGCACTTGCCAGCTTCCATCCACTGGCCCATACCATGCCCGCCTGTACAATGGGGTATTTAATCTTAAAAAGCTGGGTAATAGACATTGCTTTAACTGACAGTTGGCTGTTAACAGCAAATTACAATTTTAAAGAGTTCATTGCATATTGCTTGTTGTTCAGAGTTCAGGCTCATCCGTTCATCACTCATTGTCATGCATCATTTATAAATCCCTCCGGCTGCATTATCCCAGGTCAATACTGGTATTATCACCAATATTCAGACTGCGGGTTTCTCCTTTCAGGCTGGTATCGCTGCCAATAAGCGAATCCTCAAGCACAATATCAAACAGATTACAATAAGCGCCTACAATTGAATTCTTAACAATAGACTGAGCCATATTAGTATATTCGCCCAATGTAACATTGGGACCAATAATGCTGTTCTCAATAGAACACCCTTCGCCAATACTTACCGGAGGTATAATTACAGTATTTCTGTATTTAGAAGCATCTGTTGTAATGCCAAATCGCTTCAAAAGTGTGGCATTAGATTTTAATAAAGTGTCCTTGTTCCCCGCATCAAACCAGTTATCCACTTTAAAAGACCTGAAAGCAACACCCTTGGCAATCATACGTTCTATAGCATCGGTAATCGTAAATTCACCGTGGGTAAGCAGCCCGTTGCTGATGTTTTGCTCAAGGCATTCGAACATGATGCGGCTCTCGGCAATTTTATATAAACCCACCATTGCCATATTCGACTTGGGTATCTGTGGTTTTTCGATTACAGACTCAATAATTCCATCATTGTCAATTTCAGCTACACCAAAATCCCTGGGGTTATCCACTTTGCGGATGCCGATCAGCGACCCCGGCATTTTCAGTACTTCTTTCACATCATATTCGCAAATAGTATCGCCCAAAGCAATAAATATCTCATCGTCCTTTACCAGCTCCTTACTCAAACTGATCGCATGACCTACCCCCTGGCGATCTTCCTGTCCTACAAAATGCGCAATAATGTCCGTATGTTTATCTTTTACATAATGGTAGATTTTATCGCCTAAGTACCCTATTATAAATATAAACTCATCGATCCCTGCATTTTTAAGCTGATCGATAATAATGCTCAATACCGTTTTATTAGCCACCGGGATCAATGCCTTGGGCTGCGTATAACTTTGTGGTCTTAATTTAGTTCCGGTACCTGCAACAGGAATAATTGCCTTCATCAGTAAAATACTATTTAATCCTTTTCTGTAGCTAAATCGGGGAAAATTTATGCTGATTTATAAATAATCGAAGCGTGAAGATAAGAAAATGCTTTTTGCGGAAGATACTTATTTTATATAAACGCAGTGGCCCTGTTTGTTTTATTGTTTTGCCCCCTAACTTTGCGCCATGCAAAAAGATACTCTAGTAGCAGCCTTGCTTCAAAAAGAATTGGAACGCCAGCGTAATGGCATTGAATTGATTGCGTCAGAAAATTTTGCTTCCCCTGAAGTGATCCGGACCATTGGATCGGTACCTGCTAATAAATATGCGGAGGGCTATCCCGGCAAAAGATACTATGGGGGTTGCGAGGTAGTGGATGAAATAGAAACACTGGCCATCGAGCGCCTGAAAAAAATATTTAACGCCAGTTGGGCCAATGTACAACCACACAGCGGCGCCCAGGCTAACGGCGCTGTTTTTTTAGCAGTATTAAAACCGGGCGATACCATTATGGGCCTCGATTTAAGCATGGGCGGGCATCTTACACATGGCAGCCCGGCTAACTTCAGCGGCAAACATTATAATGTAATTTCTTACGGTGTGGATAAAGAAACCGGCCTGGTTAATTATGATGACCTGGAGGCTAAGGCACTTGCACATAAACCTAAAATGATCATTTGCGGCGCTTCGGCTTATAGCCGCGATTGGGATTACGCCCGTATACGGTCAGTAGCCGATAAAATCGGAGCCGTGGTAATGGCCGATATTGCGCATCCTGCAGGGCTTATTGCCAAAAATTTATTGAACGATCCGTTTAATCATTGTCATATTGTTACCAGCACTACTCATAAAACGCTTCGCGGACCAAGAGGCGGCATTATTATGCTGCGCCACGACTTTGAAAATCCATGGGGCATTAAAGACCCCAAGGGTAATACCCGTACCATGAGCCAGTTACTGGATCTGGCGGTATTTCCCGGTCTGCAAGGAGGACCGCTTGAGCATGTTATAGCAGCAAAAGCAGTTGCATTCGGTGAAATATTAAGCGACGATTTCCTTACTTATGGCAAACAAATTATTGCCAATGCACAGGCAATGGCCAAAGCCTTTGTGGATAAGGGATATAACCTCATTAGCGGCGGCACAGACAATCATCTGATGCTGATTGATCTGCGCAATAAAAATCTTACCGGCAAAAAAGCCCAGGAAACGCTCGATAAAGCACATATAACGCTCAATAAAAATGCAGTGCCGTTTGATGACAAATCTCCGTTTGTAACATCTGGTATCCGGGTGGGCGTACCGGCAGTTACTACCAGAGGCTTAAAAGAAAATGATGTGCTGGAAGTAGTTTCTTTAATAGATAAAGTATTAATGAATACAGATGACGAATCCGTTATTGCAGGTGTAAAGGAAGAGGTAAAATCCTTTATGCAACAGTTTCCCTTGTATCCTGAATTAGGATAGATAAGTGAATTGTTAAAAGGTTGATAAGTTAACAGCGCTTCACTCCTTATCAACTTTTTAACCCGTTAACTTTTCAACTAAAAAAAATGATCCAGAGAAAACAAACGTTATGGTTGCTGCTTTCAACAATCAGCAGCGCACTTACTTTTAAATTTCCTTTTTTCACGGGAACCGTTTTACCCAATACTAAAGGGGTTACAGGTCCTGACTTAAGTGCCGTTGACAATATTTTTCTTATCTTATTAACGGTGGTTACGCTGGCTTTGGCACTGGTGGCCATTTTCCTGTTTAAAGACCGCAAGCGCCAGGTACAGCTAACTATTCTCGGCCTTTTATGCGCTGTAGGATTGATAGCGTTATATTTTCTTTACGTTAAAAATTTTGCACCGGGCGGCCACCTTACTCTTACAGCACTGCTAACGCTGTTTATTGTAATAGGGTTTTTCTTTGCCATGAAAGGCATCAGGAAGGACCAGAAACTGATAAGAGATCTGAACAGGCTGAGGTAACGGCTTTCTCATAATAGTTTGACAGATGCGGGGCATATTAACGGCTCCGCATTTTTTATTGTCAAAACATCAGAACAGGCAATTATATTTAAACTAAATTTGCACCACTCCGCAAATGTTTTGCAGACCAAATCTTACATTATGGCAAAAGTAAAAACAGGAATGGTTCAAATGAGCTGTACTGCCAACAAGCAGGACAACTTGAACAAAGCCATCGAAAAAATAAAAGAAGCTGCAGCTAAAGGCGCTCAGATCGTCTGTTTACAGGAATTGTTCACTTCCCTGTATTTCTGTGATGTGGAAGACTATGACAATTTCAAACTGGCAGAACCCATTCCCGGCCCCTCCACCGATGCACTGCAACAGGTGGCGAAAGAACTTGGAGTGGTGATCATCGCCTCATTATTTGAAAAAAGAACAGAAGGTTTATATCATAATACAACAGCCGTATTAGATGCTGATGGCGCTTATTTAGGTAAGTATCGTAAAATGCATATTCCCGATGATCCGGCATACTACGAAAAATTTTATTTTACGCCCGGCGACCTGGGCTACAAAGTTTTTAAAACAAAATTTGCCACTATTGGCGTATTGATTTGCTGGGATCAATGGTATCCCGAAGGAGCACGCATCACATCATTAATGGGTGCAGAAATTCTCTTTTATCCCACTGCCATTGGCTGGGCTACTTCCCAGGACGAAGGTACCAATGTTGAGCAATATAACGCCTGGCAAACTATTCAGCGTAGCCACGCTGTGGCCAACGGCGTGCATGTAGTAAGTGTCAATCGTGTAGGATTTGAACAGGAAGGCGCTATGAAATTCTGGGGCGGATCATTTATCGCTAATCCTTTTGGTTCTGTTCTTTACCTGGCCTCCCATGAAAATGAAGAAGTACATGTTGAAGAATTGGATCTGGCAAAAACAGATCAGTACCGTACCCATTGGCCGTTTCTCCGGGACAGGAGAATAGATTCTTACCAGCCGATTACAAAAAGGTATATTGATGAATAAGTCGGAAAGACGGGAAGTCAGAAGTCGGAAGTTGGGAAGACAGAAAGTCGGAAGACCGGAGTTGGGAACGGGGGATTGGAAGATGAGAGGACTGCTATTATTTGATAAAAGATATTCTGTGAATATGCGGTTCGCACCTCTTTATTAAAAAATTATGGCGTTTAAATTTGAACAATTGAGGGTATGGCAGAAAACTCTGGAACTAACTGAATTAGTTCATACTACAACCCAGGAATTTCCAAAAGAAGAACTGTATGTGCTTACATCCCAAATAAAAAGAGCTGCTGACTCTGTTGCCCTACATCAAAAAACTAAAAAATGACTAAAATTAACAACAGTGTGTCTAATACGTCCGACATTCAACTTTGGACTTCTGACTTATTACCACCCAACCAACTCGGCTACTATTTCCCCGCCGAATGGCATTTACATGAAGCCACCTGGTTAAGCTGGCCGCATAAGGAAGCATCATGGCCCGACAAAATTGATACGATATATCCTTATTATACACAGTTTATAAAAGAACTGACAAAAGGAGAAGCAGTTCGTATTAATGTTGCAGACAAAACAATGCAGGATTTTGCCACAAAACATTTACTTGCCAAAGAAGTTGATTTATCTAAAGTAAAATTCTTTTTTCACCCCACCAACGATGCCTGGTGCAGGGATCACGGACCGGCTTTTTTAATTAATCCTGCTGCAGCTATAAAAAAAATAATTGTTGACTGGGGGTATAATGCCTGGGGCAATAAATATCCTCCCTTTGATCTGGATGATAACATTCCAACAAAAATAGGCGCTGCGTTCAATATACCGGTTGTGTATCCGGGCATTGTTATGGAGGGAGGGGCTGTAGAATTTAACGGGAAAGGAACCATACTTACTTCCACAGCCTGCCTGTTAAACGAAAACAGGAATCCTCACTTAAATCAGCAGCAGATCGAACAATACTTGTATGATTATTATGGAGCAGAGCAAGTGCTTTGGGTAGATGAAGGCATTGTGGGGGATGATACCGACGGGCATATTGACGATACGGTTCGTTTTGTAAATGAAGATACCGTGCTCACTGTCATAGAAGAAAATAAAGCTGATGAAAATTATGAGTTACTTCAGCATAATCTGCAACAACTAAAACAAATGCGCTTATTAAACGGGAAACAGCTGAATATTATCGAACTGCCGATGCCGGACGCTGTAATTTGGGAAGATCAAAGGTTACCCGCCTCGTATGCTAATTTCTATATAGCCAACCAGTCTGTAATCGTACCCACGTACCGCTGTAAGAAAGATGATATTGCACTACAAATTATCCAGGATCATTTTAAGGACAGAAAAGTAGTAGGGATCGATTCTACTGAAATTATATGGGGGTTAGGCAGCTTTCACTGCCTGAGCCAGCAGGAGCCGGCTATTGAATGATATTACCAATAATTAAATACTCAATAACATTTGTGCTCCTGGTTTTTGCATTTGCCTCGTGCAGGCAGATCAGGAAAAGTTATGAAGATACCCTTAAACCGCAACCTGGTTATGAGCAAAACCACAATGTATACCCCGGCAGTTCCTCATCTTCAACCACTACTTCGTCCGATACCACTATCGAAACAAACGCCTCCGGAAATATTTCAAAAATAATAGATGAAGCTATGGCAAAAGCCGGGTTAAAATCCGGGCAATCCAATTACACCAGCATTTATGCAAGCGCCGATAAACTCGATAGCATACAACAGGAATTACAAAACCTCCCGAAGCTGAAAGGCAAAAAAGTAAATATGTACCAGCAATTGTATTTTTACGATTTCCAGGACGGCATCATATCTGTTCAGATACAGGATCCGGACATCCCGGAAAATGTAGATGAATATCGCTATGTCAGGGGGCAATGGCAACAGCCAACACCCGTAAAAATAACCGGTAATATCCCAATGAAAGATTACCTGTTCCTCCTCGAAAAAATAAAATTCTCTACTGCAAAAAAAGTGCACGACCAGGCCGGTAAAAAAGCTGATGAAACAGAAGGCAATAAAGCATCTGATCATGTATATTTTGACCACATGATTATACCGCTTTCAAGATCGGCCCATACAATATGGTATACCAGCATCAGCGGAACCCGGCACGATTATTATCTTGATTTTGATGTGAACGGAAACCTGAAAAAAATACAGACTCGGTAATAAACAGAGAAAAAGACCGTAATATTATCTTTATGTTTATATAAGTTGCAGTTTGGCTACTTTAGGGTCTACTTCTACAACATCATCTTCAAAATTGAGTTTAATGCGCCATTTCTGAAGTGTAGCAGCACCAATGATTGCTTCTTCACTCAGGTTAGGAACTACTAAAAATTCGTCTGAAAGTAAAATATCATTAATATAAAAATCTAAAGCCACTCTATATTTTACTTCAATAAAAAGACCTTCGCTGGCTGTCGCCAGTTTTCTTATTCGTCCTAACGGCTCTAATTCAGCAATGTCTTCAATATTATCCGGGTTGATGCAGGAAAGATTCGCGCCGCTGTCAAAAAGCGTATATAGATTTTTTTCGCCTTTTGAACCAACATACAACAAAGGAAATTTCAGGATGGACATACATAACAATTTGTATAAAGTTACAATTTATAAATTGTAAAACTTCATTGCATTTCCCCCATAAAATGCATCCTTCTCACTATCAGAAAACGGGCTGAAATAAGTATCCACAATATTTTTCATTTTTTTATAGGACGCTGCCACCAGGCATACCGGCCAATCGCTGCCATACAGGATGCGATCAGTGCCAAAAGATGTTACAACAACATCCAGGTAAGGGATAAAGTCCTGTAATTTCCATTGTTTCCAATTGGCCTCTGTAACCATACCGCTGATCTTACAATAAATATTCGGGTTTTGCGCCAGCACCAGCATATCCTGTTTCCAGCCGTCGATCTTTTTATCTTTAATATAGGGTTTGGCTATATGATCGATCACAAATTTCTGGTTGGGAAAAGCAGCAACCAGTTTTGCAGCATACTTTAGCTGATCAGGAAAAATTAATATATCATAGGTGAAATTGTATTTTTCCAACAGGCTGATACCGTTCATAAATTGCTTTCTCAGCATCAGCGCCCTGTCCTTTTCCCCCTGCAATACATGACGAAAACCCTTTAGTTTTTTATAATAACTAAAATGCGCCAGTTTTTCGCCGATATTTTTTGCCCGGAGGTCGACCCACCCCACCACACCTTTAACAAAATCATTCTGTAAAGCATTAGCCAGCTGGAAAAGATTTTCTGCTTCCGATTGATCGCTCTGAACGACCACACAACCATCGATTCCATTTTCATTTAAAACAGGCTTCAGATCCTTTGGTAAGAAATCCCGTTGTATCTTTTTCATAGAGTCATCGATCCACGCATCACGAACAGGATCGTATATCCAGAAATGCTGGTGGGCATCTATCTTTAGCGGCTTGCGTGTTGCTGAACATGATAAGGAGGTTCCCATAAAACATCTTTTTACTTGCTTATCAGCTCCATGCCACGCAGGTCTGGCTCGATGTTCCCAACCCATCAATACCCAACTCAACCACATCCCCGGGTTTAAGGTAAACAGAAGGATTAAAGCCCATTCCCACACCAGCTGGGGTTCCTGTAGAGATTACATCACCAGGCAGTAAGGTCATAAACTGGCTTACATAAGCAATTATATAAGGCAGCTTAAAAATAAAATTAGCCGTAGTGCCATCCTGCATGGTTTGTCCATTTACTTTTAACCAGAGATGCAGGTTATCAGGATCGGCTATTTCATCTTTTGTAGCAAGAAAAGGCCCCAGGGGTGCAAAAGTATCACAACCTTTTCCCTTATCCCAGGTGCCTGCACGTTCTAATTGAAATTCGCGCTCACTTACATCATTGTGCAATACGTAACCTGCCACATAATCCATCGCTTCTGCCTCATGTACATAGCTTGCTTTCTTTCCGATTACAAGAGCCAGTTCCACCTCCCAATCGGTTTTTACAGAATTGCGCGGAATAACGATAGGATCATTAGGGCCGCAAAGCGAAGTGGTTGATTTCATAAAGATCACAGGTTCGGGAGGTATAGCAGCACCTGTTTCTTTAGCATGATCCGCATAGTTCAATCCAATACAAAGGATCTTCGACGGGCGCGCTACCGGGCTGTCCAACCTTTCATTATCGTCAACCTTTGTAAGGCGCTCTTTATTGTCTGCTACAAATTTCTCAAGTCTTGCAAGTCCGTCCGTTTCAAAAAACTGTTCATTATAATCCTCTCCAAATGCCGAGGTATCATACCTTACCTCATCAACTATCACTCCTGTTTTAATATTGCCGGGCTGTCCGTAACGTATCAGTTTCATATTTTATAAGCTTAATGCAGAAAGCAGAAGGCCTAACGCTTTTAGCCTAATGCTTTTAGCGTTGTTAATTATTCAATTTAATAAACCCTCCGTCGATAGGATAATCACAACCGGTTATAAACGATGCTTCATCACTGCATAAATATAAAATAAGCGCAGCAATTTCATCAGGTTTGGCCATACGGCCGATAGGCTGTGTTTGCGAAAGTTTTTCGAACATTTCGACTTCCCTACCGGGATAGTTCTTAGCCAGGAACCCATCTACAAACGGCGTATGCACACGGGCCGGAGAAATACAATTGCACCGGATATTATCTTTTATATAGTCCTTAGCAGTTGAAAGCGTCATGGCTAAAACTGCTCCCTTGCTCATGCTATAGGCAAACCGATCCGGTATACCAACACTTGAGGCAATAGAAGCAAGATTTAAAATAACACCACCGCCATTCTGCTTCATCAATGGAATAGCCGCAAATAAACTGTTATAAACGCCTTTTACATTTACATTAAAAACTTTATCAAAATCTTCAGCCGTAGTCGTTTCTGCTTTACCGATATGAGAAACGCCGGCGCTATTTACCAAAACATCCACCCTGCCGGCACTTGTATATGCATGTACCACATCCTCCTGATCAGCTACATTTACCTCGAGCGCAATTGCCGTACCGCCTGCAGCCTTAATCTCCCCTGCTGTTTTTTCTGCGGCCTCCTTATTCAAATCAGCAACATACACTTTGGCCCCCACCTTGCCGAACAGTAAGCAGGTTACTTTTCCTATTCCGCTGCCGCCTCCGGTTACAATCGCTGTTTTATTATTTAACTGAAACATCGTTATTTATTTTGTAAGATGGCAAGATACTATTGTTAGATAATATATAAAAGGTTAAAATAAAAATACCGCAACACGCATATAAAAAAACCGTTGCTGAATATTGCAACGGCTGATATCTTTTGCTTTAACTAAAAAGGTCTTTTATTTTATCGAAAAAACTTTTCTCTGCTTTCTCGGGTTGTGGTTTTAAATTGGGCGATTCTGATAGTTTTTCGAGGGCATCCTTTTCTTCCTCACTTAAATTTTGCGGTGTCCATACACTTACATGGATCAATTGATCGCCCTTTTCATAGCTCGAATGAACATTTGGAAAGCCTTTTCCTTTTAACCTGAAAACTTTGCCGCTTTGCGTGCCTGCAGGTACCTTGATCTT
This sequence comes from Niabella sp., assembly GCA_047606125.1. GTDB lineage: Bacteria > Bacteroidota > Bacteroidia > Chitinophagales > Chitinophagaceae > Niabella. The sequence goes on from JASGEW010000131.1 coordinate 42,766, forward strand.
TGCACGGCCATCAATGGTGGGCACTTCTACATTTGTACCAAACACTGCATCTGTAAAAGAAATATGCAGGTCGTAAATAACGTTCAGTCCCTCACGTTGCAAATCAGGATGCGTTTCCTCCTCTATTAAAACGATCAGGTCGCCCGAAGCGCCTCCACGTTCTCCCGCATTGCCACGGCCGCTTACGCTTAGCTGCATACCGGCCTGTACGCCGGGCGGTACCTCAATCGAAATGGTTTCTTCGCCGTAAATCCTTCCACTTCCTTTACAATTGGAGCATTTTGAAGTAATGGTTGTACCCTCGCCATTACAATCAGGACAGGTTGTAACTGTTTGCATTTGCCCCAAGAAGGTGTTTTGAACACGCCTTACCTGTCCGCTTCCCTGGCAGGTGCTGCAAGTTTGTATACTGCCCCTGTCTTTGGCGCCATTGCCACCGCAGGTATTACAAACTGTGTATTTCTTTACCTTGATGTTTTTGGTAACACCCTTGGCAATTTCTTCATAAGACAACTTCAGCTTTACCCGTAGGTTGCTGCCCCGAACGCCCCGGGCACGCTGGCCGCCCCTTGCTCTGCCCCCGCCAAAAAAGCTTCCGAAAATATCATCACCAAATACATCCCCAAACTGGCTGAAGATATCATCCATGTTCATACCGCCACCCCCAAAACCACGGCCCGAGCCACTTAACCCTGCATGGCCAAACCGGTCGTACTGAGCACGCTTATCGGTATCACTCAGCACCTCGTATGCCTCAGCAGCTTCTTTAAATTTCTCTTCTGCCACTTTATCACCCGGATTACGGTCGGGGTGATATTGCATAGCCACTTTCCTATAAGCCTTTTTTATTTCATCTGCAGTTGCAGTTTTGGAAATATTTAATACTTCGTAATAATCTCTTTTTGACATATTTTTATTTTCCTACCACAACTTTAGCATGGCGTATTAATTTGTCATTCAAATAATAACCTTTACTTATCTCATCTATTACTTTACCGGAAAGTTCCGCTGCCGGCGCCGGAATTTCAGTAATAGCTTCATGCAGCTCGGGATCAAAATCGGCCCCCCTGGCTTCCATAACTTTAAGGCCCCTGGATTGTAAAATATTCCGGAACTTATTAAAAATCAGGTTGATCCCCTGTTTTTGCTGTTTATCCTTAGACCCGTCAAGCTCTTTACCCGCCCTGTCAATATCATCCAAAACATCTAACAGATCCACAATAATATCTTTTCCTGCGGTTTGTAAAAGCTCCAGCCTCTCTTTGGCTGTTCTCCTGCGGAAATTATCAAATTCCGCCGCCAGGCGCAAGTACTTATCTTTACTTTCTGCAAGTTCTGCTTCAAGAGCTTCTAAACGGGGCGCTTCATCAACGGGATCATTGAGATGCTCTGTGCCGCTCAGATTTTCATCAGCATTAATGTTTAACGCTTCCTGTTCACTATAATTATCCTGGTTATGATTCATCATTGTAGAATTATGTTTAAGCCATTAACAAAATACAATTTTCCGGCAAAACTACGATTGTCAATAATATTGCCAACCTAAAAATGAGGACAAATTGTCCGTTTTTACTTACAGTTCAGAAATGTAAGCGCAAAATTAAACTTATCTGTCTTTATATAGTCAATTGATATTTAATACAATCATTTAGCTTATTTTCACCGGTAGATATTTTCGTATATGAAAAAAAGAACCCCTGCCTTTTTGTTTAGCCTATCCTTTTTGTTAATTACTGCCGTTAACGCACAAACTATTGAAAACAGGCTTTCAGCCTGGAAAAAACTGAACCCGATTGAAAAGGTTTACCTGCATACAGACAGGGATGTGTATTATTCGGGACAAACCATCTGGTTCAAAGGATACTTTCTGTCGGACTATGTGCCATCCGGCAGCAGCTCAACCCTGTATGTAGAACTGCTTAACAGCGCAGGCACCCTGATCGTCAGAAATGTTTTTCCTGCCTATATGGGTTCGGCTCCCGGTCAAATAGATTTACCGCAAAACCTCCCCGGGGGAACCTACCAGCTCAGGGCATACTCTCCTGTTATGCTGAACCAGCCCGGATTTGTATTTACAAAAACCATACAAATCTTCGGAGTAGCTGTTAAGAATAAATCCGGAAACATTGCACCCGACAAAACACAACTGGCATTTTTTCCGGAAGGCGGGAACTTTATAACGGGAATTTTGAATATTGTAGCTTTTAAAGCAACAGATAAAAACGGACTACCTGTAAATGTGGCGGGTTCTATTATAAATGATAAGGGGGAAACGATCTCGGATTTCCACAGCATGCATGACGGCATGGGAAGTTTTGCGATCATACCCCTTAGCAACACCAGCTTTTATGCTGTTATAGAAGGAAGTACGGAGAAATATCCTTTGCCTCAATCTACAGCAAACGGTATTACACTGAGTATACAAAGCACCGAAAAAGGCAAACAAATAAGGATACTGCAGGCAAATGACAACCCCGACTTTCAACCGGCTTATCTCATCGGCCAGATGGAAAATGAAATACTGTTTAAACAGCCGCTGAAAAGCAGTAAAAAAGAGATCAATGTTCTTGTGGAAACAACAGGGGACTATTCCGGAATTATGCAGTTAACCGTATTTAACAAGGACAATATGCCGCTTGCTGAGCGCATTACTTTTATTGATAATAAAGATTATGTATTACCCGCTACCTTAAAATTAGACACTTTGGATACCGGAGCAAAAATGCGGAACCATTTCTCAATAGCTTTACCAGATACCATTATCGGTAATTTCTCTGTTTCAGTTACAGATGCAGATTACGACGGGCCGGAAAACAGAACCCAGAACATTTTTTCCTGGTTTTTATTAAGCAGCAACATCAGGGGATATGTTCATAACCCTTCGTATTATTTCGCCTCTGCGGCCGATTCTGTAAAAAAAGCGCTGGATTTGGTGATGATGACTAACGGATGGACCCGTTTTAAATGGACAGATGTAGCACAAAATAAATTGCCTGCCCCTCTTTATAAAGACCCCGGCTATATTAAACTGGATGGCACTGTAAATATCGACGGTACTAAAAAGCCGCTGGCTAACAGAGATATTATTATGATGATGTCGCCCACCGACACCACATACGGAAAGGGAGGCGTACCCCGCTTTCTGCATACCGACTCCCTCGGCAATTTTAAAATGGATTCATTGATCTTTTATGACAAGATGAAGATCCTCTTTTCAGATATACGGGGAAACAAAAGCAAATACATTAAAGTGAAACTGGACGGCGACTCCATTCACCGGCGATATAATGTTTTGCCCACGGCCATACCGGCTGATGACAGCAGCACGTCTGAAGATCTGCAAAACAAGATGAAAAATGCATACAGCAGCTACCTGAGCGCTGAAGGTAAAACTTTAGAAACAGTAACCGTTCGGGCCCGCGAGAAATCAGTAGCCGAAAAACTGGATGAGCAATACGCAAGCGGCCTTTTTGCTAATAACATTAATGGCAAAACATTTGATTTAAGAGATGAAACTTTTTCGGGGGATGTGTTTCAATACCTGCAGGGGCGTGTTCCGGGACTAAGCGTATCGGGCACACCAGGAAATTATGAGCTGAGTTACAGGGGCGGCGGCTTTGGCGGAAGCAATGTATCCTTGTACCTGGATGAAATGCCTACAGATGCCACCATGATCGAAAGCATACCTGTTAGCCAGATTGCAATGGTTAAATTACTGCCCAACTCAGTTGCAGCCCCCGGCGGTGGCACTGTATTAGCGGTTTACATGAAAAAAGGCGCCGATCTGTCAGCAGCTATCGATTCCCCCACAGATATTATTACTTATAACGGATATACGATCGTTAAAGAATTTTACAACCCCGATTACGACAAAAATCCCCAGGCGGACAAGCCCGATAACAGGCTTACACTCAGTTGGAATCCGCACATTTTCTTTGCAAAAATAAATCCCGTCATTCCTGTTATCTTCTATAATAATGAACATACAAAACGGTTTAAGATTGTAGCCGAAGGGATCACCAATGACGGAAGAATGTTAATGTTGGAAAAAATTATTGAACCTGGTAAATAAGCATTTATGTAAATTTTTTCCTAAATGCATCCTGAAAATACCGGCACACAAAAGGCTGGTGTTTTTTTCGTAACTTAAACATTCAAATAAGTGTTATGAAATGGTGCGTTCCTATAGTATTACTATTTATCTGGCTGCCCGTCATTTCTTTAAAAGCTCAAGACCTTCAGCAAACTTTAAATGCCTGGAGCTTAAAAAACCCTATAGAAAAAGTTTACCTGCATACAGACAGACAAATTTATTTTGCGGGTCAGACAATTTGGTTTAAAAGTTATTTTTTGAGCTACTTTAAACCTTCCGGGAATAATTCCACGTTGTTTGTAGAGTTATTAAACAACCGATCAGATATAATTGTAAAGAAAATATTGCCGGTTTTCAATGCCATAACCTATGGGCAAATAGAACTGCCCGATAGTCTCAGCACAGGTTATTACTGGCTGAGAGCTTATTCGCCTTTAATGCTGAACCAAAATAGATCTTATTTGTATACTTCACCTGTACGCATATTTGGCCAGTCAAAAGGAAATAAACAAAACAGCCAACCTGCAGTAACGGTCAACACTTCATTACAGTTTTTCCCGGAGGGCGGCAACCTTATTGCCGGCGTGTCCAACACAGTGGCATTCAAGGCAACCGATATAAATGGCAACCCGCTGCATATATCAGGATTCGTAAAAGACGATGCAGGTGATACCATCACTACTTTTACAAGCTTTCACGACGGAATGGGCAAGTTTTCTTTTATTCCTAAAGCAGACAATCAATACACTGCAATTATAAACGGAGGCGGACAACCTTATCCATTACCCGCCGCTGCAATAAACGGGGTGGCATTACATGCAGATCTTATGGCAGGAAAGATCAATTACACCGTTCGTACTAATAGTAGCTGGCAGCAGGATTTTACACCTGCATTTATTATAGCTCAAATGCAAAATAAGGTAGTGGCGCAACAACAGGTTGAGCCCCTTAAAAATAATATTTCCAGGGGAAGCCTCCCGGTAAAAGAGCTTCACTCAGGTATTCTCCAGCTTACATTTTTTAACAAAGACAAGGCTCCTCTTGCCGAAAGGTTGTTTTTTATTAATAATAAAGAATATACATTGCAGGGAATACTGCATACACAAGCAGCAAATACGGGTGCACGTAAAGAAAATAATTTTACAATACAGCTTACAGATAGTATAGAAGGTGATTTTTCTGTTGCAGTTACCGATGCAGATTACGATGAGCCGGGCAACAGGAAAGAAAATATCATTTCCTCATTTTTATTGACTGCCGATTTACCGGGGATTATTAATAACCCCTCATGGTATCTGAGCGATGATGAAAAAGCACCTGAAGCGCTTGACCTGGTAATGCTGACAAACGGATGGAGAAGATTCAGGTGGAGCGAGGTGGCACAGAACCACCTGCCGGAACCTGTCTATAAAGATCCGGGGTATATTTCTTTATCAGGGAAAGTAAATATCAGGAGCTCTAAAAAAAGTTTTGCTGACAGGGACCTGTTAATATGGACCACTACGCCGAACGCAGACAGAAGCCTCCAAATGATAAAAACCGATGCGCAGGGAAATTTTAAAATGGATTCATTGGTTTTCTTTGATAAGGCCAGGATCCTTTTCAGTGATGTAATGGGAAACAAAAGTAAATTCATTACCGTAAAACTGGATGCAGATTCTTTATACAAAACATATAAATTGCCCGATCTGCAAACAACCTTTATAACCCGGCAGGATGATGCAAAGGCACTGTCTGCAAGAATGCAATCCGCTTATTTTGATTATGCAAGAGGCGAAGGACTGTTATTGGACAATGTAGCAATTGAAGGAAAAAAACTTACCGAAGATGAACTGGAGAAAAAATATATGAGCGGTTTATTTTCAGGAAATATCAATGCCCGGACTATAAATCTCACAGGCCAGTTTATTCCCCAATGGAATATTTTTGAATGGTTGACAGGAAGAATTCCCAGCCTGCAAATTGACCATTCCGGAAATCTCGGTGACAACTACCGGCTTACTTACCGCCGGCAGCCGGTACAATTATTCCTCGATGAAATGCCCATAAACGACGCCAGTTTTATCTCTTCAATTCCTGCAAATCAAATTGCCCTGCTCAAATTGTTTCCCCAGTTTATTGGCGCCAGGGGCAATAATGCAGCTTTGGCAGTTTATACCAAACGCGGCGACGATCTCTCCGATGAAATAGATGCTACCGGCGATATTGTTGATTACGATGGATACAGCATTATTAAAGAATATTACAGCCCCGATTATGCAGCGCCCGCCGAACTGAATTACAGGGATTACCGGCTTACCTTAAACTGGCAGCCGCAAGTGCGGGTTTCGGGAAATAACATTCCGGTTAGATTTTATAATAACGATCGCACTAAAAGATTCCGGGTTGTTGTCGAAGGCTTTACCAGGGATGGAAAACTGTTAATGATCGAAAAGATTATAGAGCCTGCAAAATAAAATAATAAGAAAAAATCCAAACAACCCGTTATATAAGCTGCCTTCCCTGCAGCGCCTTCTGCAACAGGCTTATCCGCAAATCTGGAATTATTTATTAAGATAAACTCCGCTTTTGCTACACTATCAATTTGAGGATATATCTTTCTAACAACCTAAATGACCATCTTTAACTGGTTACGCCTTTTTATATACCTGCCAGAAGAACAAGCTGCTTCATAAATTTGTACATTGTTCTTTTAAAATTAATAATTTTATTCCATGACCATCCAACAAATTACCTCCTATCTCGAAACCATTGCCCCGCCTGCCTTACAGGAATCCTATGATAATGCAGGATTGCTGACAGGAAATGCCGGCTGGGAATGTACAGGCATACTTTGCTGCCTCGACAGCATTGAAGCGGTAATTGACGAAGCAATCGGGAAAAACTGTAACCTGGTTGTAGCGCATCACCCTATTATTTTCGGCGGACTAAAAAAAATAACCGGTAAAAATTACATAGAGCGCGCCGTCATTAAAGCCATCAAAAACGATATCGCTATTTATGCCATTCATACCAACCTGGATAATATTTTGCAGGGAGTAAATGGAAAAATTGCAGAAAAACTCGGTCTAAAAAATCTTAAAATTTTATCGCCCAAAAGTAACCAGTTGTTGAAGCTTTATTTTTGTGTACCGGCAAGCCATGCCTCAAAAGTCATGAATGCCCTGTTTGAAACAGGTGCCGGCAATATTGGCAATTACAGCGAATGCAGTTTTAGGGTAAACGGCCTGGGTACTTTCAGGCCAAATAACCAGGCTAATCCTTTCAGCGGAGAAAAGGGTAAGCGCTATGAAGATGAAGAACTAAAAATTGAAATATTATTCCCGGCACATTTAGAAGCTGAAATTGTTTATAATCTGAAAGCCAGCCACCCTTACGAGGAGGTAGCTTATGAAGTGATCCGGTTAAATAATTTTCACCAGGAAATCGGCTCCGGCATTACCGGAGAATATGACCATCCGCTTGCTGAAGACATTTTTTTACAGAAACTGAAGGACACTTTTCACCTCCATAATCTAAAACATACCCGAAAAACCGGAAAGCTTATTAAAAAAGTGAGTATTTGCGGGGGTGCGGGCGTCTTCCTGCTAAAGGATGCAATAAATTGCAAATCAGATGTTTACATTACATCTGATATTAAATATCATGAGTTTTTTAATGCAGATGGTCGTATTTTACTTGTAGATATAGGACATTATGAAAGCGAGCAATATACCATTGAACTGCTGGCTCATCTTTTAGAGCAAAAATTCCCTAACTTTGCCGTCCTTAAAACAGGTGTAAACACAAATCCTGTTTATTATTTTTAAAATATTCAATTGAATTACAATTGAATATTTTAAAAAGACTAATATAAAAAAATATGGCACAATTAAAAGAATTTTCCATCGAAGAAAAATTAAGCTCCCTGATCCATTTGCAAAAAATAGACAGCAAGATGGATGAAATCAAGATTTTAAAAGGTGAATTACCCATGGAAGTTGCCGATCTTGAGGATGAGTTACAGGGTTTGCGTGCAAGACAAACCCGCATTGAAGAAGAAATTAATGGTGTTACCGAATTTATTGAAGAGCGCAAAGCTGCCATTAAGGACAGTGAAGCATTGATCAAAAAATACGAAAAAGACAGCGAGAACGTAAAGAATAACCGTGAGTTTGAAGCGATTAATAAAGAGACCGAAATGCAACAGCTTGAAATAAAGCTGGCAGAAAAACATATTAAAGATGCGAACGAAGAAATTGCTGAAAAAGTAGTTCTTTTAGAAAAAGCGAAAAAAAATATTGCTACCAAAGAAGGTTCTTTAGAATTGAAAAAAGCCGAGCTGGAAAAAATTATTACTGCAAACGAAAAAGAAGAAAAACAGTTTGCAAAATTATCAGCGGAAGCTAAAGAAGAGGTTGAACCAAGGTTACTGGCCAGCTATGAAAAAATTCGCGGTAACTTCCGTAACGGGTTAGCCGTAGTGCCGGTAGTAAGGGATGCCTGCGGAGGTTGTTTCTATGCCATCCCGCCACAAAAACAAAGTGAAATTAAACAACACAAAAAGATTATCGCCTGCGAAAACTGCGGCCGGATCTTAGTAGACGAAGAACTTCATAATAATATTGAAGTAAAATAATAAAATATTTTTCTTTTTTTATTTTCTCCAACCCCAAAAGGGTTGGAGTTTTTTTTAAGCGAACCTGGTCTGACCGCCCCCATCCCGGTCAGACCAGCATCAAAAAAAACAGGCATATAGCCTGTTCCAAAATAAGCGATTAAGCCTTTTACTATTTATTCAGTTCTTTCTTTGCAGCGTCCGCTCCTGCCCTGGCCGCATCCTTTACTTTTTGCACGCCTTCTTTTAGTTTTGTTACGCCTTCATTCGCTTTTTCCTTTGCCACATCGCCTATTTCTTTAGTATGTTGTTTAATTTTATCAGCAGCAGTATCTACATCAGCTTTAAGGGAATCGGCGATGCTTTTCAAAGAGGCAGTACTATCTTCCATACGGGTACTGTCTGAGGCATAGGTATCTAAAGAGTCTTTTGTTTCTAAAGAATCCTGTTCGGCCTCTTTACTTGTGGTGGCAGTGCTGCAGGAATAAAAACAGAATGCCGAACATACAATGAAAACAAGAAGTGATAATTTTTTCATTAGTGTATAATTTATTTTTTTCTGAAAAATAACCTCACCGGTACTCCACTGAAATCAAAATGCTTTCTCAGCTGGTTTTCCAGGTAATTTCTGTACGGAGTTTTTATATCATCCGGAAAATTACAGAAAAATGCAAACGAAGGCACCGCAGTAGGCAGTTGGGTAACAAATTTAATTTTAATAGCATGGCCGCGCACTACCGGAGCATGGTGCGCCTGCACCGCTTTAAGCATTGCATCATTTAACCTGGAAGTAGATACTTTACGTTTGCGGTTTTCATATACTTCGAGCGCCGTTTCCATCGCTTTAAAGATCCTTGTTTTTTCAAGAGCTGAGATAAAAATAACAGGCACGTCGCTAAAGGGCGCCAGGCGTTTTTTTAGTTCGGTTTCATATTCTTTTGCAGTATTGGTTTCCTTTTTAACCAGGTCCCATTTATTTACCAGCAATAAAATTCCCTTTCCTTTTCTCGCTGCCAGACTAAATATGTTCAGGTCCTGTGCCGTGAGCCCCTTTTCCGCATCAATGAGCAGCAAACACACATCAGCTTCGTCCAGCGCCTTAATAGCACGGATAACTGAGTAAAACTCCAGGTCTTCATGTACGCGGGTTTTACGGCGGATCCCTGCCGTATCGATCAATATAAATTCTTTCTGAAATAAATTATAATGCGTATGAATGGTGTCGCGCGTGGTACCGGCAATGTTACTTACAATAGTACGCTCCTGCCCTATTAATGCATTCAATAAAGAAGATTTTCCCACATTAGGCTGCCCGATAATGGCAAACTTAGGTAACGCCCCGGTATCAGCATCTTCTTTTTTATCTTCGGGGATTAATGCAGCTACCGCATCCAGCAGCTCACCCGTACCGCTGCCACTTGCCGATGCAATAAAATAAACATCGTCAAACCCCATGCTATAAAACTCAGTAGCATCCAGCATCCGGTCATTATTGTCTACTTTATTCACTGTAAGAAAAACCGGCTTTACACTTTTACGCAATACACCGGCCATTTCTTCATCCAGGTGGGTAATACCGGTACCCGCATCTACCATAAACAAAATGACATCTGCTTCTTCCACAGCAATCAGTACCTGCTTGGCAATTTCTTTTTCAAAAACATCTTCGCTGCCATGTACAAAGCCGCCGGTATCAATTACGTTAAACTGCCTGCCATTCCAATCGCTTATGCCATATTGCCTGTCGCGGGTTACACCACTTACATCATCTACAATCGCTTTTCTTTGCTCCAGCAAACGATTGAACAAAGTACTCTTTCCCACATTTGGCCTGCCTACTATTGCTAATGTAAAACCCATGTTTTTATTTCTGATTAAAGATTTCTGATTTCTAATTTATGATTTCATTCAGCAAATAATTAGCACATTGTCACATTAGCTAATTGGCTAATACCCATACTCTTTGAGTTGCAGATCATTATCCCGCCACTTTGGTTTTACCTTTACAAACAGCTCGAGAAACACTTTTTGGTTTAAAAAAGCTTCAATGTCCTTACGGGCCATTATGCCCAGCTTTTTGATCATGCTGCCCTTTTCCCCGATTAATATCATTTTCTGCGTTTCGCGATGCACAATAATATCTGCTACTATTTTTGTAAGCGTTTGCTTTTCTTTAAACTCTCGAATTAAAACTGCAGTATGATACGGAATTTCGTCCTGCGCCAGTTCGTATATTTTTTCCCGGATCAGCTCGCTCACAAAAAACTTTTCGGGCAGGTCGCTGATACTGTCGTCCTCGTAAAAAGGTTCCCCTTCAGGTAATAGCGCTAATACAGGCTGAAGAAATTTTTTAAAATTAATTCCCGTCAGCGCTGATATCGCTACTGTTTTTTTCACATACGATTTTGCTGCAAAAAATGCTTCAGCTTCCTGTATCTGCTCTTTATTTGCCCGGTCAACTTTATTGAGCACCAACACTGCCGGTACTTTCAATTTTAATGCCCCGAATATTGCGTCACACGCTTCCCAATTATCGTTTATATCTACAATTAAAAGCGCCACATCGGCATCCTCCAACGCCCCCTTTACCGATTGCATCATTTTCTCATGCAGCTTATATTCGGGCTGGATAATTCCCGGCGTATCGCTGAAAATGACCTGGTAATCTTTTTCGGTAAGAATCGCTTTGATGCGATGACGGGTGGTTTGTACTTTCGGTGAAACAATGGCCAGTTTTTCCCCCATCAGCGCATTTAATAATGTGCTTTTCCCTGCATTGGGCCTTCCGAATATGTTTACAAAACCTGATTTCATTGCCAGAACAAAAACACCCATTACCTCAACAAAAAAGCCGCTCACAATAAAGCGAACGGCCATTAACTTTAGTTGCGAAGCCAGGGATCGAACCTGGGACCTTCGGGTTATGAGCCCGACGAGCTACCGCTGCTCTACCTCGCGATGCAAAAGTAGGGCTTTTTTCGAAAGCAGCAAAGAGATTTTGAAATTTATTTTCGTAAACAGGATTCTCTGTCAATTATGAAAAAATCTGCCAAATCGCCCAGTCCTGTATCATCGAACGGGAACGAACCTGTGTCCGCCGCGGCGGATATGAGTCCAACGAACTGTCACTGCTCTGCATCGCGATGTAAACACAGGGCTTTTTTCGAAAGCAAAGAGATTGCGCAATTATTTCATTTAGCCGGAGTAATTATAATGTTCCGAAACTCTATCGGACCATGGTCGCCCTGAAAATATACAGGTCCCGGTTCTGCTTCACTACTGTTCAACGCGCCACCCGTAATACCCGGAATTTCCTGGTTACTGATAACAGTTTTTCCGTTAGCCACTACCGTTACCATTCTGCCTATTAAGGTTATATCATATTCCTGCCATTCTCCCGGGCCTTTTGAATTGATCTCGCTCGGTGTTAAGAATCCGTATATACCGCTGAATAAAACATTGGAGGGGTGTTCATTTTCATCGTTATCGAGGATCTGTACCTCATAACGGCCACGTAAATAAACGCCGCTGTTACTTCCTTTCTGGTACCGGAATTCTACATGCAGCTTAAAATCATTAAACATTTGTTCCGAAATTAAATTGGCACCAGAATGAGGACTGGTCAGAACACCATCTTTTACTTCCCATTGATTTTTATTGCCAACCGCTTTCCAGCCGGTAAGGTCTTTTCCATTGAACAATTTTATAGGCGTACCCCATACAGGAGCTTTCTCTCTTTTTAAATACGGGGCCCTTACACCTTTCCAGTTATATTTTTTTCCCTCGCTGGTTACTATAGAGCCCTCTATGCCATCTGCGGAGAAGCTTCCGTCAATCACAAAATTCTGGTTACCGCCCTCCCACTGTGGTGGAATGGTAAATGAAAAATGGCCGTCATTAAATTTTATTTCAGACACCGGCCTTGCGCTGCCTACAATGCAGACAAACTGCCCCACCAGGGTTTTAAAGCCTGATATGTGAGCTTCAAGCCAGGCAGGCAGCGGCTTACCGTTTACGTCAATCTGAATGTCCCAACGGCCTACCAGATCATTTGCGTCGTACGCAAAAGCATTAAAAGTTAACATAGCTGCTGCAATACAGGCTAATATCTTTTTAAACATGTAATTTTTTTTTGTTTGAAGTATACAAATATAATTTTTTACAGTATGTGAATATAACAATAGTATCTTTATTACAGATATACTAAAAATGAAAGAATACAGTTATAGTTTTTCATACCAGGTTTTTGAAGATATAGCACAGCTGGCTAAAGATGATGCAGATCTGTTGCAACAGGCCCGTGAGCTTACTGCAATTGCCTATGCTCCTTACTCCCATTTTCAGGTAGCAAGTGCAGCCAAACTGGCCAATGGCCATATCGTAAAAGGCACTAACCAGGAGAACGCCTCCTTTCCGGTAGGCATTTGCGCCGAAAGAAGCCTGCTGGCGGCTGTGGGTACACAGTTTGCCAACGAAATAATTAAAACCATCGCTATTACTTATAACCCCCGGCAGGGACAAAGCAATAAACCTATTTCGCCATGTGGTATGTGCCGGCAGGCTTTGCTGGAATATGAATTAAGAGTAAAGCACCCCATAAGGATGCTGTTATCCGGAATGCAGGGTCAGGTATATGTCATCAATACCGCTAAGGATCTGTTACCCTTTGCTTTTTCCGAAGGTGATCTGGGCTAATATTCTTTTTCGATCTCAATCCCTATCCTTCCTTCAAAACCGGTTATAGGCATCTGCAATTTATATAAACTCATTTTCAGTTTAACAATGGCAGGATACGCTTCCTTGATCTTTTTGGCAAGTTGCGAAAGAAAGGTTTCCAGCAATTCGCGCGGTTGCAGCATTTCGGTCTTAACTAACGCGTAAACATCAGCATAATTAATAGTCTCATCAATGTGCTCTACAACGGGCTTTGTTGAAAGAAATGAAACCGAAATATTTAATTCGAACTCATTCCCCAACTTTTTTTCTTCTTCGTAGATACCGTGGTATGCGAAAAATTTTAATTTTTCAAGATGTAAGGTGATCAGCATAAAAAGTAGCGCCCCGGCATTTTAAGTTTACGATTTATAATCCTTTTTCACTTAAATACCGTTCTGCGTCCAGAGCTGCCATACAACCACTGCCGGCAGCAGTTACCGCCTGGCGGTATGTTTTATCCTGCACATCGCCCGCTGCAAAAACACCCGCTATATTGGTTTTAGATGTTCCCGGGATGGTTTGTATATAGCCGGCTTCATCCATATCAATAAAATCCTTAAATATACCGGAATTGGGCTGATGGCCTATAGCCACAAAGAAAGCGCTTACCGGAATATCCGTTACTTCCTGCGTTTTATTATTTTTTATACGAACCGCCTCTACTTTATTTTTGCCTATCACATCCTGCGTTTCTGTATTGAAATATACTTTTATATTAGCCGTGTTCAGCACGCGCTCCTGCATAATCTTGCTGGCGCGCATCTCATCGCGGCGCACCAGCATGTGCACATGGGTACATAATTTTGAAAGGTACAGGGCTTCCTCTGCAGCCGTATCGCCGGCGCCCACAATTGCCACTTCTTTTCCCTTAAAAAAGAAGCCGTCGCATACTGCACAGGCACTTACCCCAAAGCCGTTCAATCTTTCTTCTGAGGGTAATCCTAACCATTTGGCAGCAGCTCCCGTTGAAATAATTACGGCATCTGCTTCAATCAGCTTTTCATCATCAATCCATACTTTATGGGGGTGACCGGAGAAATCTACCTTCGTGGCAATGCCATAGCGAATATCGGCGCCCATACGTTTAGCCTGTTTTTCAAAATCGATCATCATTTCAGGCCCCTGCACACCATCGGCATACCCCGGATAATTTTCTACTTCCGTTGTAATGGTCAACTGGCCGCCGGGTTGTATACCCTGGTATAAAACCGGTTTCAGATTCGCGCGTGCCGAATAAATAGCAGCAGTATAACCTGCCGGGCCAGATCCGATTATCAAACAATGTACTTTTTCTACGTTCTCTTCTGCCATAAATTAAAATCAATTTGAATAACTACAAAAATAGAGGGAAAAGGTTTATTTTACCATCGCAATGCTGAATGATCATAAATTTTAAACCAGTTCATACTTTTGATGTTATATAAACCCATTATTCCAGACTAAAATATTCCGGACTTATGCACCAATTCCCGTTTTATCTGATAGTGATCGTTTTTATCATGTTCCTGATCATGGTGGCCAAACGCATTAACGTTGCGTACCCGATTGTGCTGGTATTAGGCGGCCTGGCAGTCAGCCTTATTCCAGGCATACCTTCTATTGAGGTGGACCATGAGCTCATTTTCCTGGTATTTTTACCGCCGCTTTTATATGAAGCTGCCTGGTACACTTCCTGGAAGGAGTTCTGGCATTTTCGCCGTATTATCGGGAGTTTCGCATTCCTGATCGTTTTACTGACCTCCCTGGTAGTAGCATGGGTAGCCAGCAGCTATATTCCCGGCTTCAGCCTGGCATTGGGCTTTCTGCTGGGGGGTATTGTTTCTCCGCCGGATGCTGTAAGTGCTTCTGCCATTATGAAATCGGTAAAAGTACCCAAATCGCTTGAAGCCATTATAGAAGGTGAAAGCCTGCTTAATGACGCTTCAAGTCTTATTGTTTTTCGATTTGCATTAATAGCTGTTGAAACAGGACATTTTATTTTTAAGGATGCCGCTGTAAGTTTTTTTTGGGTAATCCTGGCCGGCATCGCTATCGGCCTTATAGTCGCTTATCTTTTTTATCTGCTGCACACGCGCCTGCCAACAGATGTAAATATTGATATTGTGCTTACACTTGTGGCCCCATACGCCATGTACCTCACGGCCGAAGCTTTGCAGGTGTCGGGTGTGCTGGCAGTAGTCAGCGGCGGCCTTTTCCTGTCTGCACGCCAGCACCGCATCATGAATAACAGCAGCCGGCTAAGGGCCGTCAGCGTATGGTCTGCGCTGGGGTTTGTGCTGAACGGACTGGTCTTTATGCTTATCGGTTTAGAGCTGCCTGTAATTGTTAACGGATTGGGAGATGTGAGTTTGATCGACGCTATTGGATACGGTGCCCTGATAACGGCTGTGTTAATACTGGGTCGCTTATTATCGGCATACGGGTCGATAGCCTTTACGATTTTCATAAGTAAATACATCAGAACAGCCGGCAGACCCGACAACTGGCGTGTTCCTTTTGTTTTTGGATGGTCGGGGATGCGTGGTGTTGTATCACTGGCTGCAGCATTATCTATACCGCCTGTTCTGAAGTCAACGGGGGCACCCTTTCCCCAGCGTGACCTGATCCTGTTTATCACTTTTATAGTGATATTGCTTACCCTGGTAATACAGGGGCTTACGATGCCATGGATCATCAGAAAAGCAAAACTCACCAAGGGTGCGGACCATTTATCTGAAGAAGAAGAAAACAAACTTATTTCTATGAAGCTCGCGGGTAAAAGCCTGGAATATTTAGAACATCGTTACGCAAAAGAGCTGGGCGCCCAGCCTGATCTGCAAAAGATTGCCGCTTCATGGGCCGGTAAAAAAGAACAGGCCGAAAATGAAAAGCTCAATTCAGTTTGTACAAATGTTTACCTGGACATTATTAACAAGCAGCGGGACTGGCTGCACGAATGGAATAAGGATCTAAAAACCGATGAAGATGTTATCCGCCGGCAGCTCATGAAATTAGACCTGGAGGAGGAGAAACTGAAATATTCTTAAAGGGTTTGCATTTATCGGGAGACAATACAATATTCAATTCAATGAGTGTCTCTAATCTTTCAATGCATTCACAAAACCGCTAAACCGCAATATTTTCCCGCTATTCGCTTTATTGAACAATAAATGTTCAAAATCTCTTTGTTTTACTTTCAAATCTACAGACTTAAGACGTTCATTTGCTGCTTCTTTAAAATCTTTTAAATTGCTGATACCACAACGTTTTGAAAGAAAATCATAATCAGGTTTTGTTTGCGATAATAAAAACATCAAATCATAAAAATCGCGTCCTTTGGAACGTGCTAACATAGCAGCAATTTTCATACTGCACAATACACCATCGGAAGGAACCGGGAACGGAAAGAAAAAACCGCAACCGCTTATATCAATAATGTTCGGTGCATATTGTATACCCTGGTCTTGACTTTCTACTTTTATTAAAAAGCGTTCTTCTTTATGCCCGCTCAATCCCATATCAAACAACAATTCGGGAAAATGAATATTGCGCCTGAATGCAGTAAGCCCGGAACTGCTTTTATCTTTGGTTTCCACCCGCCAGCCCGAACGTTCTAAAAACAAAATAATACTGTCAGTCATTTCCATAAATTCAGCCTCCGAAAAGTTTTTGCAATCAAAATCTATATCTTCAGAGAAACGGTCTATGCCTTTTACTAAGCGCAAATTTGTACCGCCGATGAAAACAGTTTTTTGAATATAGTGTGTAGATGATAGATAATCCAATATCATCAGCTGCAAATATTCCTTTAGACCCTGTTTATAAAAAACAGCATTATTACGTATTTGTGGTGGAAAGTAATTTTTTATTTGTTCTATCGTTATCATAAACCATGTACTTTAAAAAGAAGCTTTACTCTTTTGTCAAGCGCTTTGTTTTCAAAAGCTGAAAGATATTCTGTTACTAATTTTTTGTTTAAGTCATTATGTAAATAATCTTCATCCAATCTTAATGTTTCCATTTCCTGCTCATTATTATAAAACGGATAGAGATATAGTAAATCAAGTAAAGCTTTTGCAGGTGTTGCAAATTGCATAGTTCGTTTGCCTACTATTGGTTTTAATTCATAACCGAACATCAGCTTCTCTTTTACATTGTTGTAAGCATATTCGCCAAAACCGTTGGTGAATGAAATGGTTTTTAGAGAGGTAACACTCGTAATTTGGGTTACCGCTTCGGGAATCATGCCATAAAAAGCTAATGCAGTATGCAGGCTGATATAAGAGGGACGATATATTCTGTTGGCAAAATAAAATGCGTAATCGCTTTTGTCCTTGTATTCGGGAAATGAAAAATAGCCCTGTCGTAATCGAATGAGATAACCTTTCTTCGTCCAACGAGTAAGATTGTTTCTGTCAAAATCGGGTTTCCATGCATATACCTGATGGATAGTAAAGCACGCCAACGCAAACATTTTATTCTTAAATTCAAGAAAGTTCATCTTAATTTATTTCCATTTTGCAGCAAAAATAAAGCATTTTGGAAATAAAATGACATTACAATTATTCATCGAATTGGGAGAAGAAAGAATTTATGCAACTAATTTTCTACCCCTCTCTACCATTGCAAGGGGTCTTGCAAATCTATGTTGTAAGAATATAAACATTTAAAATAAACTTAAATTATATATAAAATAATATAATTAATTGATAATAATTGAAATAAAAATATTATATAAAATAAAATCAAGGCACCCTATTGTTAATTTTTAAACTCCATTCCAAGATTGTACATAACGAAGGACCATATATCTGCCGCCTCGTCAATTACCTTACCGGTTGGTTTTCCGGCACCATGGCCTGCATTGGTTTCTATACGGATCAGCACGGGATTGTTGCCCTTATTATATTCCTGTAACCTGGCTGCAAACTTAAAAGAATGCGCAGGCACTACCCGGTCGTCATGATCACCGGTAGTAACCAGGGTAGCAGGATAAGAAACGCCTTTTTTGAGGTTGTGATAGGGAGAGTATTTATAGAGGTAAGGGAAATATTTTGCCGAATCGGAACTGCCATATTCAACAGCCCATCCCCAGCCAACCGTAAATTTATGGTAGCGCAGCATATCCATCACCCCTACCTGGGGAATAGCGACTTTAAACAGATCGGGTCTTTGTGTTATAGCGGCGCCTACCAATAACCCACCATTACTGCCTCCCCGGATGGCTATTTTGTTTTTGCCGGTATATTTATTTTTAATAAGGTATGCTGCTGCACCTATAAAATCGTCAAATACATTTTGCTTATTCAATAACATTCCAGCTTTATGCCATGCTTCCCCATATTCGTTTCCCCCTCTCAGGTTCACCACCACATAGATACCTCCCTGCTCTACAAAAAATGCATTGCTTACGCTAAAGCCCGGCGTCATGGGAATATTAAAACCACCATAACCATATAAAAGCAGCGGGTTGTTCCCGTCTTTTTTTAATCCCTTTTTATAAGTAAGAAACATGGGCACTTTTGTACCGTCCTTACTCGTAAAAAACACCTGCTCTGTAATGATATCTGACGTATTAAGTTTTAATTCCGTTGTTTTATACAACTCCGATCTGCCGGAAGCTATATCGTATTTATATATCGAAGGAGGTGTTGCAAAAGATGAATAAGTGTAGTAAAATGCTTTGTCATCTCTGTCGGCTCCAAAACCACCGGCGGCCCCGATTCCGGGCAGTTTAATTTCCCGGGTCTGCTTTCCGTCGTAAGTATATTGGTAAACCCTGCTGGAAGCATTTTTCAAATAATTTGCAAATAAACTGCCGCCGCCGGTGCCTACCCCCAGCAGCACTTCGTTTTGTTCGGCTATTATTGTTTTCCAGTTCTCCCTTGCGGGTGTTTTCGGATCAACCAATACTACACGGTAATTGGGTGCATCGTAATTCGTTTTTAATAAAAGTGAGCCGCCATTATTATCTACTACGTCCGTTTCAGTATCAAATCCTTTCACCAGCAGTTTAAAATCTTTCTGGGAAATATCAGATAAATCCCTGTACCAAAGCTCGCTTCCGCTGGTACCTTCTGAAATACCCAGTATCAGGAAACGCTCGTCCTCCGTGAGGCTGCACCCGAAATAACGTTTCGGATGTTCTTTATCCTGATAAACCAAAGCATCCTGCGATTGTGCTGTTCCTAACCGATGATAATATACTTTCTGAAATTCATTTGCCTTGCTTAGCTTCGATTTTTCGTCGGGCTGATCATAACCGCTGTAATAAAAACCTTCTTCTCCCTTCCAGGCAGCACCCCCAAATTTTGTCCATTCAATTTTGTCGCTTAACAGTTGTTTGCTTTCTACATCCATCACAAACAACTCCGTCCAGTCGCTGCCGGCTTTGGCGATGGAATAGGCACATAGTTTGCCCGATTTATTAAATGATACGCCGCTAAGCGCTACTATTCCTTCTTTGCTCAATGTATTGGGGTCGAGGAACACTTCCGGCGCATCGTCCAGTTTTTTTACACGATATAGTACCGCCTGGTTTTGTAAGCCGTCATTTTTGTAAAAATAATACCAATCCCCTTTTTTAAAAGGCGCTCCATATTTGGGATAATTCCACAACTGCTCCAGCTTTGCCTTTACCTTTTCCCTAAACGGGATTTTAGCAAGGTATGCGTTGGTCACTTCATTTTCTTCTTTTACCCACTCTTTGGTATCGGCCGCATTATCGTCCTCCAGCCAACGGTAAGGATCTTCAACTTTAGTTCCGAAGTAATCGTCAACAACTACCCTCTTTTCTGTAGCCGGATATTGTATCTGTGCCTGCATTTCTATTGCTGTTAAAAGTGCGAATATGGATAATAATGGTTTCATCAGTATCATTTTCAGTTTTCTTTAAAAATAAAACATTCAAAGTGTTTTACGCACACAATTTAAAATTTAATATATTTGGAGCTTACAATTTTATAAAAACCAATTATGCAACAAAGTATTTTAATTCTTGCCGCGGGTGGTCCTGCACCCGGCATTAATACAGTAATCAGTTCGGTGTCGAAAATTTTTCTGAAAAGTGGCTTTAAAGTGATCGGATTGCACGAGGGGTACAAAAATCTTTTTACAGGAAAGGCTGCCACTGTTGATATAGATTTTGAATTGGCTGACAGCGTGCTTACCAGAGGCGGATCAGTACTGCGTATG
Organism: Niabella sp.; assembly: GCA_047606125.1. Classification (GTDB taxonomy): domain Bacteria; phylum Bacteroidota; class Bacteroidia; order Chitinophagales; family Chitinophagaceae; genus Niabella. The sequence continues at coordinate 63,345 of JASGEW010000131.1, forward strand.
AGCCGTTACAAACCAAAAGATGACGAATTTAAAACAGATTTTTTTGTTGAAAACAATGTAAAACTCCTGGTTACGATCGGGGGCGATGATACTGCTTCCACTGCTAACAGGATCTCTAAATTTCTTACAGAAAATAAATTCCCGGTACAAAATATCCACGTTCCGAAAACCATTGATAACGATCTTCCGTTGCCTGATAATGCTCCTACATTTGGCTACCAGAGCGCTACAGAAGAAGGTGTAAGAATTACAAAAACGGTTTACGAAGATGCCAAAACATCGGCCAACTGGTTTGTGGTTTCTGCCATGGGACGTGAAGCAGGCCACCTGGCGTTCAGCATTGGCGCCTCCTGCCATTTGCCTATGATCGTTATGCCGGAAATGTTTACAAAGGCGGAACTTAATTTTGAAAATATTACCCGCCTGATCGTTTCTGCCATTATCAAAAGGAAATTATTAGGTATTAGTTATGGTGTTGCTATTGTAAGCGAAGGTATTTTCCATTTCATGAGCGACGAAGTGATCAAATCATCAGGCGTACAATTTACATACGATGCTCACGGGCACCCAGAGTTGGGAAATGTAAGTAAAGCTCATATTTATAATGTGCTGCTGCAAAATAAACTGAAAGAACTGGGCCTCGATATTAAATGCCGCCCCGTAGAGCTGGGTTACGAACTGCGTTGTTTGCCGCCTGCCGCTTTTGACCTGCAGTATTGTACCCAGTTGGGCACCGGTGTTAAGAAGCTTTACGACCAGGGATTGACCGGTTGTGTGGTTACTGTTAACAATAAAGGCGAGATCAGCCCGTTATTTTTAAAGGACGTAACCGGCGAAAACGGTAAGGTAAAAACCAGGCTGGTAAATATTGAGGATGCAAAAACGAAATTGGTTATCGAAGACAATATGCAATATTTAACGGCGGACGATGTGGAAGCTGCAAAGCAATATGTGCAAAATCCTGAAGAATTTGTTTTTGCAAATATTTTAAACTGGAAATAAAAAATTAATAATGAGATAAGAGCTGCATCATTTGCGGCTCTTATTTTTACAGTATTTTAAATAAGGAAAATAGCAGTCGGGCTACTTTGAATGTGGCGTATCGGCAACTTTATTAAAGTAAAGCAACTGCAATAATTATTATAAACAGATAAATATATTTATGGCTAAAAAATTAGCATTAAAGAAGGCTGCACCGGTTCCTTTGCGGGAAATAGATCAGTCATTCGCCAGAACAAAAATAGTTGCCACAGTGGGGCCAGCATGTAATACTTACGAAAAATTACTTGAATTGGTAAGGACTGGTGTGAATGTTTTCAGGTTAAACTTTTCGCATGGTGAGCATGAGGAAAAGAAAAGGATCATTGAATACATTCGTGAAATCATCCGCAAAGAAAAGATCCATGTGGCCATATTAGGCGATCTGCAGGGTCCCAAGCTCCGGGTAGGAGAAATTGAAGGCGGCGGCATGCCCGTAAAACCGGGGGATAAATTCATTTTTACCAGCCATAAAATTATAGGTAATAAGGACAAGCTTTATATACATTATCCCAACTTTCATAAAGATGTAAAAGTGGGAAATAAGATAATGATTGATGATGGCAAGCTGGAAGTTATTGTAAAAAAGATCCTGCCCAATAACGATGTTGAGGTAGAGGTGCTCTTAGGCGGTTATATCTCTTCCAAAAAAGGTGTCAATCTTCCCGATACAAAAATTTCTTTGCCGGCACTTACAGCCAAAGACCTGACCGATCTTGATTTTATTATTAAGCAACAACTGGACTGGGTGGCTTTAAGCTTTGTGCGCCAAACAGAAGATATTAAAAAACTAAGAAAAATTTTAGATAAGAATAAAAGCAAAACAAAGATCATTGCCAAGATAGAAATGCCGGAAGCTATTCCTAATATCAGGGATATTATCAATGCTTCGGATGGTATTATGGTTGCCCGGGGCGACTTAGGTGTAGAACTGCCGGTTGAAAAAGTACCGCTTATTCAAAAGAATATCATTAAAAAATGTATCCACAGAGCGAAACCTGTTATCGTTGCCACGCAGATGATGGAAAGCATGATCGACCGTACCAAACCTAACCGCAGTGAGATTACCGATGTAGCTAACGCGGTACTGGAAGGCGCAGATGCCGTGATGCTAAGCGGGGAAACCGCTACCGGTCAGCATCCGACGTTAGTGGTACAAACCATGCGTAAAATAATTTTAGAAATAGAGCGTACCGAATATAATTACGACTTGGATGAAGTGTTGCAGCCGCAGCCGCACTCTCCAACCCTTACCAGCGATGCTATTTGTTATAATGCCTGCAACCTGGCTAAAGATGTTGCTGCCAATGCATTGATTGGTATGACACAAAGCGGTTATACCGGTTTTATGTTAAGCAGCTACAGGCCCAAGGTACCTTTGTATATTTTCACCAAACATGAAAGCCTCATCAACCAGATGAGCCTGGCATGGGGTGTTCGTGCGTTTTTATACGACGATGACCAGAGAGAGCTGGATACTATTTTTTCTGACCAGATCAATATCCTGAAAAGAAACGGCTCTTTGAAAAAAGGCGATATTGCAGTGAGCACCGGCAGCACTCCTGTTCATCTGAAAATACCTACCAATACCATTAAGATTACCAAGATAGAGCAATAACATCAGCTCTTATTCATTAAAAAAGCTATTTGATCTTAAGTCAAATAGCTTTTTTGTTTTCGAAAAATACTTTTAATTAACTACCACTATTCCTTTTCTTTTAAAACGAAACAAATTCACTTTCATAAGCATCTAACCATATAGAGCCCTCTGTTTCCCAGGTGGTGGGAAGTGTCAGTCCAAGCCAGTAAAATATCTGTGCAGATATATCAACATTTTTTAAGAACTTGGTTGTAAGCCCGGTTGCAATATTCTGACTGAAGGAGCATGGAAAATCTTCTAAAGCATCCCATGCGTACGAACCAGATATTTCAAAATTGGAACTGTTATCAATTTGGTTTGCAATTGTATTTCCAATACCATCTGTGCCGGGCCAGTAAGCTGTAAGATAGGCGTATTTCGGATGCTCAGTGATGTCCTGTAAACAAATGTTAGCAGCGACTTCCGCATCGGTTAATGCGGTGTTAAACATTTCTATATTATTGGCGTAAAACTGAAGACCGGTGCTGCTTTGATTACCCCCGTATAAATGATCATCGCCGCCAAAACCCAAAATCAGATCCAGATCATTGGAAATATCCCCAAAAGCAGTGATATCAGGGCTTGGATCAGCAATCCTGGCCCCATCTGTAAATCTTTTTAAATACCGCATGGTGGAACCGCTTATCACCGTATCATATATTACCACAGTAAGCGTGTGCCACGAATCGTCAAAAACAGTTGTTAACGCAGTTTCAAACTTTCTTGACCCGCCCGGGCCTTTGGCGCTAAATGACCAGTAACCCGAAGTAGAGGTATAAAAAGTCCATCCTGAAGGCGTGGAACTGGTCCAGTTAAGCGTTTTAGAAAGAAAATGCGGATAATAAGTGGGCGCTTTATTTCCCTTAATATTTAATTGTATGGTAAACTCGCCGGTACCGGGATTAAAGGCATCTGAAGACGGGGTGGTGGCGTTTACCATTAAATCTGTATTATAACTGGAACCCTTCATTAGTACCGATGACAAAGCGCCTTCCCTCGTGAATTGCTCGCTGGTAAATTTCCTGAAATAATAACAGGTGGGTACCGTGGTTTCTTCATCCGATGTGCCGCCATAAGTTTTATCCACCCCGCCATGCGTACCGGTAACAACCACCAGCCACTCTTCGCTGGTGTTATAATTTGCCCTGCTTTTAAGGGCATCCATTATTTCACCAATATAGCCGTCCACAGTAGTTAATGCGTCCTCATACTCATCAGAAGATGCGGAGAAAGTAGCGGTTGAAGAAGGGTCTTTCACAATTTTAGCCGGTCCGTTAAAATTTACAAAAACGACTTTTGAGGAAGTTGTTTTGGCAACGCTTACTGCCGAATCTTTTGCAACCACATCATCGGCTACATAAATTTTATTACGGGCTTCTGTTACCGCTTTATCCAGCAAAGTCTGCCAGCTGGTTATAAAAGTTGTTTGAGCGCTATAATATTTTGTTCTTAGCAGAAAATTGAATAAAGACGGGTAATTTTGTGCCGTAGTATAATCCTCTAATTCTCCCGTATAATCGGTAGTGGATTGAGCAAAAGTGCTGTCGGCTATATGATGCGAACCATACGTTACCCCCGATGTTAAAGTTTTCCAGGAAGAAGCATCGGTAGAAAGAATATCCGCCTTTGAGTCCCAGGTATATTTTGCATTTGATAATAACGCAGTATAGTTGGGAGTGGCCGCGGCCTTAAAAACTTCAGCATTCAGGCCGTCGATGGCAATCACCAGCACTCTCCTGTCTGTACCCGATGCGGTTGAATCGTACGTTTCAAAAACCGCAGGGTTATCAGCGTATTTTTTGCAGGAGGTAACGCTCCCGAAAATTATTATTAATAACGTTGCAATAATTATGAATGAATACTTCATTTTACGACTATTAAATTTATTATTGTACAATAGCAAATTCAGCAATTGCGGCATAGTTGGTACCATCCCAAACATCTGACGTTGCAGGAATCCTCAGCCTTACATATTTAGCGGATACTGATGAACTTAACGAGTAGCTTCGATAGGTTATATCATTGGGAATAGAGAACGGGCTGTCAGACAAGGTTGTCCATGTACTGTTATCATTGCTAATATCAATATATAAATTCTTAATGGTCCTTGTTTTGCTTTGCCTGTTGGCAAACTTAAACCCGCTAAAGCTTAGCTTCCGCCCCAGGTTAATAGTAATGTAATGCGGAGGTGTGGCAGTTGTTCCATACCATTGAGAATGCCAATAAGTGCTTATATCATTGTCAATAATCCTGGCGGCATAACCATTGGTAGAACCTTCACCCACTGTTTCCTGGCTTGAATAATCGGCTATGGACCAGCTGGAAGGATCATAAAATGCAGTCGCTTCATCTCCTCCGGTTCTGGTAAGTGGATTATATGTCCAGGCTTTATAACTGATAGGAGTGTAAAGATCTGACATCGCCGTTGTTGCGGCGTCGCTGATACTGATGCCCCATGCCGTAAAGAAGGGTTCCCAATCGTACTGGGTATAATTACATAATAATTTATACACAAAATCATGTTTTGTTAAGTCCGACACGTTAGGTCTTACGGCCCTCCTCGATTGCTTATACAACTCGGTCATAAAACCCCAGCCATCATTTGATGAATTATTGATCCCGTCCATATTGGGCTTTATATAATCAAATATCTGTACAAAAGGAGTAAGGCGGGAAAAGGCGTTGTCGATCTTGGAATCTGAGCCATCAAAATCGCCACCCGTTCCGGCAAACGAAATAGCATTGGCAAACGCACTTTCCAAAGCATCATGTTGGGGCGGCCAGATGTCCGGGGTGGTGTTGCTGAGTCTGTTTGCCACTTTAAATGAGAATAAATTATTTGTAGTTTCACCGAGAGTTGACCAACTCCAGTAGTTAGATTGCTGATGGTTATGCCCTATTTCATGTAAAATACCCCAATTACCACCAGCATTGATTATGGAGAAATTAGAAATGCCCGAGAACCAGCTGTAATCATTTGTCACAACAACAGGATTTCCACTATGCCCATACCCTACGGAAGGCTGAATATCGAAAACAATTCTGTAAGGGACTACCGGCGCCTGATCTACCGCATCTGTAGCATCATACGATAACCCTTCCCATTCGCTGTAATCATATACCACTACAGAGTCCCACTGCCTCAATGCGGCCTCCACATCTGCTATCGGGTATAACAGGCACATTTCCCTGGAAACCAGGAACGAAACATACTTACTTCTTAGCTCAAGGAAAGGAACGCAGGAATTAGACACCCGTGTGTACCACTCGGCATTAGCGCTTTCTCCTAATATAAAATCCGGAGATTTCACTACATTGCCCAGGGTTAAGGACACCGGGGAGGTCTGTGAAACTGCGGAATTGATATAAACCGTTCCGCCATACAGGTTTCTTAAATAATTTCTTCCCGGTGCCAGCTGCGATTTTAAGTAAATAACAGGATCTCTTGACGGGTTCTCTTCACTGCTTAAATCATCCGTCCACCCGCCAATCTGAACCGATAGCTGGTACTGTCCTTCCGGCACATCAATGGTTATCAGCTCTCCGGGCGCTGCATAATAACCCGTGCTGAATAAGGGCTCGGGCGGCGCAGCGATTCTAAGATTAGTACCCACGGACTTATAGTTCAGATCCATACTTATAGTGACCGAAGCAATACGTTCTTCCGCATCACAAACAAGACCCGGGAAAATAGAGGCTTCCAGGTATTTACTGGCATCCAGTAAAACAGTTGTATCTATTAGCGTTTTGGCGCTATCGGCAGGATATCCTGAGTCTTCGGGCGCCGTGTCGACATCAAAGTTCTTTTTAGCACAGGACACTATTGTTATTAATAAAAACAATAACGCCATAAATCTAAAACAACTGTATTTATATCTTAATTGTGTCATAATAAGGAAGTGTGTGTGTTCACGTAATATTTTTATAGCTTAATTTGTAACGTCGCTGTAATCCGGCACCCATAACTGCCCGTCTAAAGACCAGGATGATGAAGGGTGTATGCCTAACCACTGGTATATTAAAGGGAGTGCGTCCACACTATTCAGCACCGATTTATAAGAAGCCGCTGAAACCGGCGGGCAAACATTGGCAGTCGTAACACTAAACGAGGTGGTGGAGGTATTCTTAACGATAAGCTTATTGCCATAAGCGCTTTTATCTTCGATATAATTTACTCCCGAAGCGTCTGTTAATACTTCAGTACTGGGCCAGAAACCTACCAGGTTGCTGTAATATTCATCAGTAGTTGCCACCTCGGTAGCACAATAATTATTTGCTATATAAGTAGCCGGAAGCGCAGTATTATAAACCCTGATATCTGTAATCAAAAGACCGTTAATAACATAGCTATCATAAGTAGATCCTGTTCTCCATCCCACAGTAAAGTTAGAATCGCTTACATAACTGGCTGTTGACACCAGGGTTGCAGAGCCGCCCACCACTCCGTCAGTGTACGCATAGGCCTTTCTTGTGCCATCCTCAATTCGTACCACGCCGGTTAAAGTATGCCACTCTCCATCATTTATTTGGGTACCTAATGCCTGGGAAGTTGCCGGGGCCGTACTTCTAAGGTTAAACCCCCAATAATTGCTTTCCAGGAAAAATAAAAAACCCTGGCTACCGGTAGATGTATTAAATGCAGCCCTTTTACCCAAAAATGAAGGATAATATACCACAGAACCGCTTGGCACCCTTACCTTGCACTGCATGGTAAACTCGGTGCTGGCGCCAAAATCCATGAGCGTGCCCAAAGCAGAATCGCTTACATAGGCTCCATTATTTTGGGGTTGTGAAGTCCCTCCCACGTAATATGGCGGCGTGTCGCCGGCATAAGGTAATATACCCACCGGCTCCACTTTTTTAGAAGTCACAAACCGGGGATTATAATAAAAAGCAAAAGTATTATGCCTGCCATCCTCAAATGCCGACCACGATGCGCTACTGGGCACATATTCTGTATTATCACCCTTATTAGATACTATAACGATCAGCCAGTTTTCATCTTCGAAAGTATCTCTTGCCTTTACCGCATCGATCACTTCTCCAATATAGGTGTCCGTTTGCAGAATAGCTGCACTATAAGTAGCAGAGGAAGCCTCATAACTATCGCTAAGCCCGGCGGCATCTACTTCGTGAAACTGCACGAGCAACAGGTCCGGATCAGCGGTAGCCAATTCACTGATCGCTGCATTTTTTGTGTTAAGATCGCTGCCGGCATAAGACGTTGACAAAGTAGCGTCTGCCGCCAGGCTGTCTGCAAGGTCCGCAGATGAAGTCAGCGCCACTGTTCTGGCAGCAGTCAGTTGCGATTTTATTCTTGTAAACACAGTAGGATAATCTTCAAGATCGCCGGTGGCAAAGCTCTCTGTAATCCCATGCTTTTCGCTTGTAACACCGGTTAATAATGTGGTCCATGCGGATGCATTGGTAACATCAGCGTTTACATAATCGCTCAGGGCGTCCCATGAGTAGATGGAATGATCGGTAAGACCCGTTAAAACGGGCGGGCTCACACTTTCTACTTCGCTGCCCTTAGCCCCGTCCACAATTATATACAGCACTTTGTTCTTTGTAGCCGTGGCCACTTCACTGCTTTCGGAACTTGTGAGCGTATTAGGATTGGTTTTGTTACAGGCCATTACAGCTAATAATGCCGTTACTAACAAAAGTGAAGATATGTATATTGTTCGTTTCATATTTTGCTGTTCTTTTAATCTTCCAAAACTATTTTTACAATGTTGCCAACCTCTGTAGCATTGAAGCGGTTAAAGTTGCCTACAAGAAATACGGCAGGGTAGCCTGTAAGGGTGGACGTTGTTTCAATAGCATCGTAAATAATGCCATTGAAATAGCCGGTATTATTGTATCCTTCGGCCAGCGACCCGTCTGCATTTAAAATGGCAAACCCCGGCCTTACCACCCCATCGTAATTTGTAAATGTTCCTGA